>JBPYDW010000048.1:0-5959 GCA_051986335.1 Vulcanimicrobiaceae bacterium
GAAAGCGAGAAGAAGTCGCATACGCTGGTCGATTACATCGGCGTGAACGATTCGGGCTTGGAACTGCTCGAGGACAAGGCCAACCTCGAGCGGGCATTCGCCGTTCTCAACGGACGCGAACGCGTCATCCTCTACCTGCGATTCTACGAATCGGTCTCGCAGACCGAGATCGCCAAGCGGTTGAACGTGTCGCAGATGCACGTCTCGCGCTTGCAGCAGAAGGCGCTGGAGAAACTGCGCGCCTTTTTCCAGGAGTAGGCCGTGCGCAAGCGCACGCGTATCTGGATGGCAGTACTCGCGGCCGCGGCGCTCGCAGGGTGCGCGCATACCAGCAGCACCTATCGCGCGGTTCATCGCCAGGCACTGTTCAAGGCGTTCATGCAGCGCTGCGAAGCGAGTGGCGGGGCCGGTGCGTTCGCGGACTGCACGTGCCAGCGTGCGCAGCTCGAGAAACATTTTGACGACGATCAGTTGATGGCAATCGTGCAGGGCAGAGCTTCGCCGCCGGATCTGGATGCGTTTCGCGCCATCGTTCGCATCTGCGCTTCCCAGGCGCCCGTCAAGAACTAAGCCCCGGGCGACCGCGGTCATAGGTCTCGAGCGGGGCCCTTTGGTATCATTCTTACCGGACAACTATGAGAAGCCAAGAACTTCGTAGCGCCTTCGTCGACTATCTTGTGGCGAGGGGTCACAAGCATCTCCCTTCGGCCAGCTTGATTCCCGACGAAATGTCGACCACGCTGTTTACCATCGCCGGCATGGAACAGTTCGTTCCGGCATTTCTGGGTGACGAGCCGGCACCCGCGCCGCGCGTCGTAACCGTGCAGCGCTGCCTGCGCGTCGCCGGCGCAAAGAGCGATCTCGAAAACGTCGGGCGCACCGGACGGCACGGAACGCTGCTGGAAATGCTCGGGTATTTCTCGTTCGGCGACTACTACAAGCGCGAAGCAATTCGCTTTTCCTGGGAGTTTCTTACCGGCGTCTTGGGCCTCGATCGCTCCAAGCTGTACGCCACGGTTCACGTCGGCGACGATGAAGCCGAACGCATCTGGATCGAAGAGATCGGCCTCGATGCCGCTCGCGTGTCGCGCTTCGACGAAGACAACTTCTGGACGATGGGACCGACCGGTCCATGCGGTCCGAGCTCGGAAATCTTTTACGACAACGGCGAGCAGTACGCCGACGGGCCAAGCGACACCGGACCGAACCGCGGCAGCCGGTATATCGAGCTGGGCAACGTCGTCTTTCAGCAGTTCAATCGCGGTGCCGACGGCAAGCTCGTCGAGCTGCCGCGAAAGGCGATCGATACCGGCCTGGGCTTCGAGCGCATCTTGGCGGCCTGCAATGGCAAAGCGTCGATGTATGAAACCGATCTGTTCGCCGATTTGGTCGCCGCCCAGCCGCCGGTGATGCAGAGTACGCTCTCGCCCCAGGAGCAGCGCGTGCGCCGGAACATCATCGCCGATCACGCTCGCGCGGTGACGTTTCTGGTCAACGACGGCGTCTATCCATCGAATACGGATCGCGGTTACGTTCTGAGATTTTTGCTCCGGCGCGCGATTCGCAACGGACGGCTGCTCGGATATCCCGACGGTTTTCTCACCAACGTCGTCCCGGCGGTGGTCGAATCGTTGGAATCGGGATACCCCGAGCTGCGCAACAACCTTGGGCGCGTGCAGCAAGCCATCGCTCTCGAAGAGGAGACATTTGACGCCACGCTGGAGCGAGGGAGCGTACTGCTCGAGAAGTTACTGCAAAGTGCGATAGAGAGCGGCAGTAATCACCTCGAAGGCAGAGCGGTCTTCGAGCTGCACGACACCTACGGTTTTCCGATCGAGCTGACGCGGGAAATAGCCGGCGAAGCGGGCGTAAGCGTCGACACGCGAGGTTTCGAGCAGCACATGAGCAAGCAGCGCGAACGCTCGCGCAGCGACGCCAAGCGCAAGCGCGAGGTAGTAGCCGTCTCCGACGTTCCGGCCATCACCTCGGATTTCACCGGGTACGAAGGGCTCGATGGTGACGGATCGATCGCGGCGCTTCTGCGGGACGGCGATCCGGTCGATGCGTTAACCGCCGGCGAGCAAGGCACGCTCGTACTCGACCGCTCGTCGTTCTATGCCGAGCGCGGCGGACAGATCGGCGATCGCGGGATCATCAGCAAAGACGGCGCGACCTTCGAGGTGCGCGACACGCAGTATCTGGGCGAGGCGATCGCGCATCACGGTGTGGTGACGACCGGGGAGTTTGCGCTCGGCGATGCGGTGCACACCGGCGTATACGATTGGTGGCGGCGCGAAATCCGCCGGCATCACACCTCGGCGCACCTTTTGCAGCGCGCGCTCAAAGACGTGCTCGGTGAAGGCGTCATTCAGGCCGGCTCGTGGGTCGGCATCGATCGCATGCGCTTTGACTTCCGCTGGCCGGCCGGGGCGCTGACGCCTGAACAGAAAAGGGCGGTCGCGCACCGGGTGAACGAAATGATCCGCGACGATTCGCATTTGGTGACGCGCTTGCTGCCGCTCGAAGAGGCCAAGAAAACCGGCGCGATTTGGATGGCGGGCGAGAAGTACGGCGAGAGCATACGCGTCGTTCAAGCCGGGCCGTCGTTAGAATTCTGCGGTGGCACGCATTCGCACAGTACCGGCGAGCTCGGCATGTTCGTCATCTTGAGTGAGTTTTCGGTGGGTAGCGGCATACGCCGGATCGAGTCGTGCGTCTCGCAAGCCGCCGAAGATTACATCGATAAGCAGCACGCGCTGGTTGGATCGCTGTCCTCGTCGCTGGCAACTTCACCCGACGAGTTGGGTCAGCGGGTCGAGAAGCTGCAGCAAGATTTGCGCGATCTGCAGACCGCCGTCGGTCAGCTCAAAGCGCGTCTTGCTGCCGCGGACGCGGCAGCCTACATCGAAAGCGCAGAGCGTCAGGATGGCCGCAGCTTCGTAGGCGCGGTCGTGCAGGAGGCCAATGCCGAAGCGCTACGTCATTTGTGCGGCGCGATACGCTCGCGCTTGGGCAGCGGCGTGATCGCCCTGGCCGGCGTCGACAATGGTGCGGTGTCGCTGTTGGTCACCGCGAGCGCCGATTTGGTGAAGAGCGGGATTCACGCGGGCAATCTGCTCAAGCTGGCGGCGCCGCTCGTCGATGGCAAGGGTGGAGGACAACCCGGCTCGGCACAGGGCGGCGGAAAGAATCCGGCCGGAGCGGCGGCGGCGGTCAAGGCGATCCGCGACGCGGTCTTCGCATGAACGCGGCGATGCGGCTGCCGGCCGTGTTGTGCGGCGCGCTCGCGTTACTTGGAGCAGCGCCGGCTCAACTCGACTCGCAAGTCGTCCTGCAACGCTACGAGCAGGCACTCGGCCAGCTTGAGGCACCGAAGATTGCGATCTACAACGCCGCGGTGTCGCAAGCCGGACCGGGAACGATCGAGCAACGGCACTTGATCTACCGCAGCGGCGACGACGTCCGCGACGAGATCCTGGCGTTGGACGAGTCGCAGCCGCGGCGGCGTTCGGTCACGATAACAAAGCGCCCCGATCCGTATGCGATCGCTCGGCTCGCGCCGCGCACCGCCGGCTACGAGCTGCTGTTTCTGCACACGGTTCGCCAAGACGGGCGCCTCGACTACGTATACGATGCGATTCCATACGTCAAGACGAGCGTAGGATTCGTCGTGACGAAGATCTCGATCGATGGGACCGCGTTCTTGCCGCGAACGATTGCGTTTACGACATCGAACGGAACGATCTCGGGCAGCGGAGAGCTCGCGTACGGCCCAGCCGGAAAGTATTGGATGCCGCGCGTCGCCAGCGTAACCGCCCTCATCGGAGGCAAACCGGCGCGGGAGCGCATCGTGTGGAGTGCGTACCGCTTCCCCAACTCGCTGCCGACGTCGACATTTAAGGTGTGAGCGCGGCGCTGCGCGGACCACGCGTGGCACTTTGGCTAGCGTTTTTGCTGCCGTTCCTCGTGTACGCACTTTCGGCGTATCGCTCGGTCGGATATTGGGACGTCGGCGAGATGGACACGGTGCCGTGGATTCTGGGCATCGCGCACCCCACCGGTTTCCCCGCCTACGTTTTGACCGGGTGGCTGTTCGCGCACGCGGTCCCGCTGGGCAGCGTCGCGTTTCGCATGAGCCTGTTGAGCGCGCTGGCGATGAGTTTGGCGAGCTGGCTGATCGCGCGAACGATCTACGAAGAGCACGGTGCGCAGTGGCTGGCCTGCACCTGCGCGCTGATCTTTGCTTTCGGCGATGTCGTGTGGGTGCGGGCCACACGCGCCGAGGTGCACGCGCTTGCCGCTGCGGCGATCGCGGCGACGCTTTTCTTGGCGTTGTCCTGGTATCGCACGCGGGACCGGCGCGCGCTGTTTGGCGCGGCGCTGGCGTGGGCCTACGCCGTTGCCGTGCATCCGGTAGCGATCCTCATCGCGCCGGGAATGATCGTGTTGCTGTTGGCGCGCCGGCGCGACCTGCGCGCGTCCACTCTCGTGCCGGCCGCGGC
The DNA here is from genome assembly GCA_051986335.1 of Vulcanimicrobiaceae bacterium. GTDB lineage: Bacteria > Vulcanimicrobiota > Vulcanimicrobiia > Vulcanimicrobiales > Vulcanimicrobiaceae > JBPYDW01. The sequence continues at coordinate 4,503 of JBPYDW010000048.1, forward strand.
TTTGGGAGCCGTGTTGCTGGTTGCGTTCTACGGATATCTTCCGCTGCGCAGCGCCTACGTCACGTCGCACGCGCTCGATCCGACCGTGCGATTGGGCTTGCCTCCGGGGCGTGCCTTTTGGGATAGCGGCCATCCGTCGACGCCGGCCGGCTTTCTCGCGGTCGTCGGCGGCTCGGGATTCAACGTGGGCGCGGGGTTGGGAGCGATCGTCGCGCCGCCGCTCTACTGGCGCCGCCTGCTCGATTACGCCGATGATTTGGGTGCCGAGTTTACGATTCTCGGAATAGCGTTGATCGTGTTGGGCCTGGCCTATGCGTTTACCCGCGACCGCTGGCGCGCCGTCGCGCTCTTCCTGTGCGCCGTGGCCGGCGTTGCCTTTGCCTTCGGCTATTCGGAGGAGACCGACTACCAGCGTTATCTGATAACGTCGTTCATCGTGGCTGCGCTCTTCCTAGCCGACGGCGCGTCCTGGTTCACGCAGTATCTGGGACACCGGCGCTACATCGTTTCGATCGCGTTGGCAGTCGTTGCTGCGTACCTATTCTGGAACGACCGCATACTCTTTCGCCAAGCGCACGACGACGATGCGTCGCGAATGGCCACGCGGGTGTTCGCGCTGACCCCAAGCAACGCCGTGCTCATCGTTTCCTGGAACTACGCCACGCCGCTGGCGTACGAAGCGTACGTCGACCGCACCGCGGGCGGCCGCGTCGTCGAAACGAGCTGGATCGGGGACGTCAAACGCTATTTGCCGCAATGGCTGGCGCGCCGGCCCGTGTACGTCATCGGCCCGCTTAACGACGACGGGGTCGGCTACCGCGCGCATCGTATCTGGGACGATCCGCTGGTCTATCGCGTGGAGAGACCGTGAAGTTTCGTTTCGCCTACGTCGCCGGTTTCGCCGGAGCGCTGCTGGCCTGGGCCTTCTCGCACGGCCGTTCGACTCCGTACAACAACTACGTCTTGTTTGCCGACGCATTGCTGCACGGTCATCTTTGGATTAACTGGCCGGGTCCCTATATCGACGCGGTGGCCTACAACGGCGTACGCTACATCGTCAACGATCCGGTACCGGCGCTGTTCATTTTGCCGGCCGTTGCGATCTGGGGAACGGAGGCCAACCAAACGCTACTGGCCGTCGTTCTCTGCGGCGTAGCGACCGGCGCGGCGTGGGAGTTGTGCGAGCGGTTGGGCTGCGACGCCGATACTACTGCGTGGCTAACGGCCTTCATGTTGGCCGGCACCTGTTTGCTGTGGTGTTCCATGTTGGGCGACGTTTGGTTCGTCGCCCAGACGTCGTGCGCTGCCATGATGCTGCTGGCGCTGTGCGAGATGGCTGGAAAGAATCGCACGTGGTTGGTGATGCTGCTCTATGCGGCCGCGATCGGTTCGCGCTTCACCGTCGTCATGGCGTTGCCGGTAATGCTCTACCTCACGCTGTCGGGCGGCCTGCTGGC
>JBPYDW010000049.1:0-2704 GCA_051986335.1 Vulcanimicrobiaceae bacterium
CCCTCGAGAAATCCGCGCTCGACCAGTTGCGCCATCTGCACTTGGCCCGGTCGCGGCTCGAAGCCCGAAAGCACGCGCGCGAGAGGTCCACCCGGTTCGAAGAGCGCGTCGATCGTCTCGATCACAAAGGTGGCCGGTCGGGCGCCTGTACTTCAGACTCGAGTTCGGCACCGGTGTTCGTGTCGACCACCGTAGTGCGAATCGGAACGGGTGGATAATAGATCAACAGCGTTATCAGAAAGCCGCCGATCAGCCCGCCGACGTGACCCCATCGCGATACGAAGGTCGCGGTGAAGGTGAAGATCAGGTTGATGAGCAGAATTCCGATGTTCGCTCGTATAAGCTGCATGCCCGGCTGTCCGAGCTTGAGCCCGATCGCAAACAACGCGCCGAAGAGACCGAAGATGGCGCCGCTCGCGCCTACCGTCAAGCTATCCGGTGCACTGAAATAGGCCACCGCCAATCCAGATATGACCATCGAAGCGATGTAGACGATCGCCATCTTTGCCGAGCCCATGATGGACTCGATGAATCGCCCGAGCACCCAGAGCGAGATCATGTTGACGACTATATGGATCACGTTTGCGTGCAAGAAGGCGGCGGTGACGATACGCCACCATTCGTGGTTCTGCGTTACCAGCGGCGGCACGAGGGCGCCGTCGGCGATCATCGCGCGCGTGCTCGACTCGGCCGTGCCGCTCAGCGCACCCGAAACGTACTCCCAGGCAAAGGCAGCAAAATTGGCAACGATCAGGGCGATCGTAAGCGGCGTCCGGCGTTGGGTCATGCGCTCGCGGCCACCGGCCTTTCTTCATCGACCATGACCATGCGCGCGAGTTCGAGTGAGATCGGATACTCCCGCTCGCGCACCTTGACCGTAATCGGTCCACCCAGCGGCGCTTTTTGCTGCACGATCACCGCCACGCCGGGACGCAACCCCACCTCTGCTAAGTAGCGCAGAATCTCGGGAACGTCTTCGGTGACGCCGCATACGGTTGCGCTGGAGCCGGCCTCGAGTTGGGCGAGCGGCGTTCCGTGACGAACCGGTTCGCTCAGATCTTTGGGCGGAATCGGATGACCGTGCGGACAGGTTTGCGGATCTCCTAGGAACTCGACCAGCCGTTTTTCCACGTTGTCGGAAATCGCGTGCTCCAGCATGCACGCCTCGGTGTCGACTTCGTCCCATCCCATTCCGAGGACGTCGGTCAGCAATCGTTCGGCGAGCCGATGCCTGCGCAGGACGCGCACGCCGACCTCGAGACCTTTTCGGGTGAGCCGCACTTCGCCGCGGGCGATCTGCTCGACATAACCATCGCTAGCAAGCTTCTTCAGCATGCCCGACGCTGACGCAGGCGCCACGCCGAGCTCCGAAGCGAGCCCCGATGTCGTAACGCCGGGCCCCTCCCGCTCCAAGCGATAGATGGCCTCGAGATACTCTTCGATCGACTCGGCAAAGTGGCTGTGACCGGACATTACTCTCCCTAACTTCGAGGCTGCTTCCGGAGTTCCGCGGACGCCTCCGCCAACCGTTCCCGCATCCACTCTTTGTGCGCGTAGCGGGCGAAGCTCGCGTCGATGGCGTTGGCAATGAAGCGCTCGAGCGTCGCCGTCCCGGCGATGCTTTCGACGTAGTCGTACTCGGCGGATATCGAGGTTCCAAAAAGCGCCGGATCGTCGGCATCAATGATGACGGTGCAGCCGGCTGCATCGAGCTCTAAGATGGGGTGAGGACGATCGCGTGACGCGGCACCGGTAAGAAAGTTTGAGGTCGGGCAGATCTCCAGTGGCACCGCCTCGCGCGCAAGCAAGTCGACCGTATACGGATCTTCGAGCGCCCGAATGCCGTGACCGATGCGCTCGGCGCGCAGACCCGAAAGCGCTTCGCGCACCGACTCAGGACCCGCCGCTTCACCGGCGTGCGCGACCGTGCGTAAACCGGCGTCGCGCGCCAGAAGAAACGCATCGCGAAACAGTTGCGGCGGGAAGTTTCTTTCGTCGCCGCCCAGACCGACGCCAATCACGCCGAGATCGGTCAAGCCGAGCGCCATCTTTGCCGTTTGCAGAGCGCTTTCGGGACCGAAGTTGCGCGTGAGATCGACGATGAGTGCGAAGCGGACGTTCGTCCCGGCCGTCGCGTTGTCGAGGGCTTCGCGAATCGCTGCCACGCACGTTCGCACATCCAGGATCGGATGGAAGAACTTCCAGACCGACGGAGAGATAAACAGCTCGCCATACATAACATTCTGAGCGAGGGCGTCCTGCGCAAACTCGCCGGCCAGGCGCGCATAGTCCTCGGGATCGCGCAGGCTGCGGCTCACCGCGGCGAAGGTGAAGAGGAATTCTTGAAAGGTCGTAAAGCGATAGACGTCATCAACCGAGGCAGCGGTCGACTCCACAACGCGAGCCGGCGCGTTGCCGCCTTTCGGCGTATATGTCGTCGCCACGCCGTGCTTTGCGGCGAGTTCGAGGAAAGTCGCTGCCCGCAGCGCGCCCTCGAGGTGGCAATGAAGATGGACCTTTGGTAGCACGCCGCTCCCTTACGCGCGGGCGCGGTCGCACCTCCGCATTGCATTGCCGGGAGGAAGCGGAGGGGGACCGTCCTAATATGCCAAACCGCTACGACGCGGGGTGGAGCAGTCCGGTAGCTCGTCGGGCTCATAACCCGAAGGTCGATGGTTCAAATCCATCCCCCGCAACCAATTCA
>JBPYDW010000050.1:0-7281 GCA_051986335.1 Vulcanimicrobiaceae bacterium
CGGCGATTGATGTCGAGGCGCGTTCCTTTTTTCATACTGTTGAGAATCTTTTGGCTTCCCGACTCGTAGCCGACCAGCAAAAGGCGCAGGCCGTTTTCCTTGAGGATCTCCAGCGTCTTGCGCGGTACGTTCGGCTTGGCGTTGCACGACCACGTCAGCCCTATCCGTCCGAGGCGGCGGGCGATCTCTTCCACCCGCGGCAAATTATCGGTGAGCGTGTCGTCGTCGAAGAAGTATTCGCGCACTTCCGGAAAGAGCGTCTTGGCGCGCGCCATCTCCGCCTCGACGCTGTCGGCGCTGCGCACCCTATAGAGATGCCCGCTGATCGTCTGCGGCCACAGGCAAAACGTGCAGCGAGATTTGCAGCCGCGGCCGGTGTACAACGAAACGTACGGATGATCGAGATACCCGTTGAAGTAGTTTTCGATCGTGAGGTCGCGCCGATACACGTCCAAAACGCTTGGCAGGGCATCCATGTCGGTGATGGTCGGGCGCGGTGCGGTAAACGTCACCGTGCCGTTCTCGCGGTACGCGATTCCACCGACGTCTTTGAGTTGCATGCCGGATGCGACCTCAGCGCAAACGTAGTCGAACTCACCGGTCGAGACCCAGTCGACTGCCGGGGCACGATCCATCATCGGGCCCGGGACTACCATGGTTTGGGCGCCGACCAAACCAACCATAACGTTGGGGTTCTCTTCTTTCAAACGCGCCGCGAATCGAGCGTCATTTGCGAACGACGGTGCGCTGGTATGCAGAATGGCGAGATCGTAGTCGCGCACCAGCGGGGCCACGTCGTCGGCGGTGAGATCGTTGGGTGGAGCGTCGATCAACCGGCTGCCGGGCACCATGGCCGCGGGCTGCGCGAGCCACGTCGGATACCAAAACGAACGAACCTCGCGTCGCGCTTGGTACCGTGACCCGGCGCCACCGTCGAACCCGTCGAAACTCGGTGGATTGACGAACAGCGTTCTCATGTAGTCGGTCACAACGCTTCTCCTTCGGACGGGTCCTGCCACGCGCAGATTCCTCGCTCCTCCTGGCCTCCGAAGGTAGCGCCCTTGCTTGCGGCGCGCACGAGGGAAGCGGGCGGCGTCTCTTCAAGTGCCATTGCGACAACATAGAATCTCTGAGGTCGCCAAAGATGCCGAAGACCAACGAGCAGTTCAAAGTCGGAGACCATGTCAGTTGGAACTCCGAAGCCGGACGCGTTCGCGGCAGGATCATCGAGGTCGTCACGTCGCCGATCGAATTCAAGGGATACCGGGTGCATGCCAGCGCAGAGCAACCGCAATACAAGATCGAGAGCGACACCACCGATCACATCGCCATGCACAAGGGAACGGCGCTTACCAAGCTCTCCGGCTAACGTGCTTATGCGGTCCCATGCGTGAGAAGGCCGATTCCGGCGGGCAGCAAAGGTTAAAGAAGCGCGCCGTGCCTCAAGTACGGATTCACAATTCGGTGCAAGGAAGTCGCGGCTGCAGCCTACGCCCCATATCAGCTCCCTACGAAAGCGAGCCGGCATCGATGGAGCACAAGTCTTGCCACCACTCCGTTATTCAGGCCGCAACGCATCGTATCTCGGCCGACCTTTCGCGCCGCGGGTTTATCGCCGGCGTCACCGCTTCGGTAGCCTCGCTCGGGCTATTTAAGGGAGCAGAAGCCGCGCCGGAAGCGCCCTCGCGACCGATCCTGTTCACCGACTTCAGGCTCTTCGACGGTACGTCGAGCGGCCTGCGCGACGGATTATTTCTGCTCGTCGACGGCACCCGAATCAAGACGGTCGGGAGCGGCACCCCGGGCACTCCCGAAGGTGCTCGCGTTATCCGTTGCGGAGGACGCGTGATCATGCCGGGCTTGATCGATGCGCACGTTCATGTCATGGCTGCCGGCTTACCGCTCCCCGTGTTGCTGCAGGGAGACACCGGCTTCGTGTTTCTCGCCGCTGGTGCGGAGGCGGAGCGCATGCTGATGCGCGGCTTTACCACGGTCCGCGATCTTGGCGGCCCATCCTTTGCGCTGAAACAGGCGATCGACCAAGGTCTGGCCACCGGGCCACGGATCTATCCGTGCGGCGCCATGATCACCAGCAGCGGTGGCCACGGCGACATGCGCCCGCTCTACGATATTCGGACCGGCGGCCCATATAGCTCGATTCGAGAGGCGGAAGGCGCCTTAACCGCCGATGGTCCCGACGCAGTGATGCAGCGCGTGCGCGAGCAGCTGCTGCAGGGCGCCTCGCACATCAAGATCGTGGGCAGCGGCGGGGTGTCGTCGCCGCGCAGCCCGTTGGATGCCGTCACCTTCACCGAAGCCGAAATACGCGCCGCGGTCCAGGTCTGCGCCGACTGGAACACGAGCGTGACCGTCCACGCCTACGAACCCAAAGCGGTTCAGCGAGCAATGTCGGCCGGGGCCAAGTGCATCGAGCACGCACATCTGATGGATGATGCTTCCGCAGCGATGATGGCCGAGCGGGGCGTCTGGTTGAGCACGCAGCCATTCCTTACCGAAGAGGACCAGCTTCCGCAAACCGGCGAGACGCGCGAAAAAATGCTGGAGGTCTTCGGAGGTACCGACAATGTCTACCGGCTGGCGAAAAAGCACGGCATCAAGACCGCGTTCGGCACCGACCTGCTCTTCTCCGCAACGTTGAACCGGCGGCAGGGTACGATGTTGACCCACCTGACGCGTTGGTATTCTAACGCCGAGCTTCTGAAGCAGGCGACTGCGGCCAACGGCGAGTTGGTCGCCATGAGCGGCCTTCGCAATCCCTATCCCGGAAAGTTGGGCGTCATCGAGCAAGGTGCGCTGGCCGACCTGCTGGTCGTCGACGGCAATCCGCTCGAGGACATTACGCTCGTCGCCAAACCCGAAAAGAGTTTCGCGATCATCATGAAAGACGGAACGATCTACAAGAACGCCCTTGCCTGATCGCTGCGTTACCGATAGGATAAGGCTTTACCCCAATAGGATAAGGCTGTGCGAACACCTGGAGAGGTGGCAGAGCGGTTGAATGCGGCGGTCTTGAAAACCGCAGAACGTGATGAACGTTTCGGGAGTTCGAATCTCCCCCTCTCCTTGGAGATTACGTTTCCGCGTCGGGCGTAAGCACCTCGCTCCATTCGCGGATCCACCACTTCACCACAACGCCGTTCGTAACGAAGGGGTCGAGGCGTGCGAACTCCTCGGCGGCATCTTGCGTGGTAAAGATGCCAAGCGCGCCGTCGAGGTTGCTGAAGGGACCAACCATCAGCAACGTTCCCTGCGCACGGAACGCCTCCCAAAGCGCGCAGTGCGCCTCGCGATGCGCCGGCGCTTTCTCGCGAACATCCGGGGCCGATTCGTAGAACAGCAGGTACTTCAACGCGTGCGCCCTCCCACTATAAAGTCCGGCCTTGTTACGAACGTCCAGGCACTCCTTTGACGGGGTGACAGGCGGGCGGCCGAGAAGTCTGACGCGCGCACGGAGGCTGCCGAATGGACCCTACCGCTGCACTAGCGCTGCCGACCGGGACGATAACGTTCCTCTTCACCGACGTTGAAGACTCGAGCCGGCTTTGGGAATCCGACCGCGACGCTATGGCGTCCGCCATGCGCCGTCACGACGAGATTTTGCGGCAGACCTGTGCCGCGCACGGCGGCTACGTTTTCAAAACCGTCGGCGATTCATTCTGCGTTGCTTTTCAGTCTGCAGCCGGCGCGGTAGCCGCGGCACTGGCGGCGCAGCGCGCAATTACCAGCGAGAATTTTGGGCCGATTCACACATTCCGCGTGCGTATGGCGCTGCATACCGGTCAATGCGAAGAGCGCGATCGCGACTACTTCGGGCCGACGGTCAATCGCACGGCGCGATTGCTCGACGTTGCTCACGGCGGACAGATTCTGCTCTCCGATACGACCGCGAAGTTGATGGACGAGCAGCTCCCGCCACGAGCGCTGCTGCGCGATCTCGGAACGCACCGCTTGAAGGACCTCAGCCATGCCGAGCGGGTGCATCAACTCGTCGCCGACGATCTGCCGTCCGAATTCCCGGCGCTCCTGTCGCTGGGCGCCCATCCCAACAACCTTCCTTTTGCGCTGACGAGTTTTATCGGACGCGAGGAAGACGTAGACGAGGTGAAGCGGCTGCTCGCCCAGCACCGCTTGGTGACGCTGGTCGGCGCCGGCGGTGTCGGCAAGACGCGCCTCGCGCTGCAAGTCGGCGCGCAAGTCTTGCACGACTATCGGGACGGCGTTTGGCTGGTCGAGCTTGCGCCGCTGCGCGATCCGAAATTTGTGCCGGCCGCGGTGGCCAAGAGTCTCGACCTTGCCGAGACGGCCAGCGTTTCGACGACCGAGCTAGTCACCGGCTACCTCAAGCGGCGCAATGCACTGCTCATCTTGGATAACTGCGAGCACGTCGTCGGTGCGGTCGCGGAGCTGGTCGACGCGCTGTTACAGAGCTGCGAGGACCTGCGCATCCTCACGACGTCGCGCGAACCGATCAAGATCGGCGGCGAGCATTCGCTGCGCGTTGCGTCGCTCGACGTGCCGGAAAAAGGCGCGGCCCTTAACGCGACGAGTGCGATGCAGTACAGCGCCATCGCTCTCTTCGTCGAGCGGGCTCGATCGATCTCGGCCGACTTCCAACTTAGCGACGATAACGTCGCCGCGGTTGCCGAGCTTTGCCGGCGTTTGGACGGCATCGCTTTGGCTATCGAACTTGCCGCCGCCCAAGTGAAGGTACTTTCGGTCGAGCACCTCGGCCAAAAATTGGACGACCGCTTTCGCCTGCTCACCGGCGGCAGCCGAACCGCACTGACCCGGCAGAAGACGATGCGGGCGCTCGTCGATTGGAGTTATGACCTGCTTACGGCCAAGGAGCAAAAGTTGTTCTGCCGCCTGTCGGTATTTGCCAACGGTTGGAGTATGGCGGCCGCGTGTGCGGTGTGCAGCGACGCGCTGCTGGAGGAGTGGGCGATCGTCGACGGCCTCGCCTCACTGGTCGACAAGTCGCTGATCGTGGCAAACGTCAGCGGCATCGAAGAACGCTTCAGTCTCTTTGAGTCCACGCGCCAATACGCGGTGGAGAAGCTGACCGCGAGCGGCGAGCGGCAGTCGTTCGAACGCGCCCACGCCGTGTACTATGCGAAGCTGGCCGAACGGTATGACGGCACGTGGGAGGCGATGCCGACGCGTCCGTGGCTTTCGCCGCTCCAACTGGAAGAAGACAACTTCCGGGCTGCGTTGGATTACACGCTGGAGAAACGGCACGATCCGGCATTGGCCGCGGCACTGGTTGCCCGGCTCGCGCGGTACTGGTGGACCGCAGCCAAGCAAGTCGAGGGACTGCGCTGGTATCGAGCGGCATTCGAGGCGATCGACGCCGGCTCGTTGCCGGCCGACGTGGTTGCGCGGATGTGGTACGGCATCTCGACCATGCACGCGACGGCGCTCATGCGACGCGAAGCCAAAGAGAGCGCGACCCACGCCCTCGCACTGGCGCGCGGAGTCAACGATCCGGCATTGTTGGGATGGAGCATGATCAACCTCGGCGTCGCGCACGCCCTGATGGGAGATCCGGTGGCCGGCCGCGCGCAGTGCAAGGAAGGATTGGTGATTGCGGCCGAGCGTGGATTTGCCCGATTGAGCGCGTGGCTGCGTTTTGGCTTGGGTCTCAACGACTACATCTCCGGAGCGCTCTCCGAGGCGCGCGAGGGCCTGACCGAAACGCTCGCGCTCGCGCAGGAGTTCGGCGACGAGCTGCTGCACGGATTCGTGCTCGTCTTCTTGGGAAACGTCGAGTTGGGATTGGGCAATGCCGATCGGGCGCTGCAATACGCCCGCGACTCGCTCGAGCTCTACCTTCGTATCGGCGATCGCATTGGGGCCGCCAACGCGCTCACCAACATTGCGCCGTGTCATCTCGCCCTCGGTCACATCGCCGACGTGCACAGCACCGGCTGCGAGGCGTTGCGCTACGCCAGCGACGTCCAGAACTCGCGATCGATCGTGATCGCGCTGGAGTACTTGAGTGCCGCCGAAGCGCAGCAGGGTGAGTCGCAGCTGGCCGCGCGATTGTTAGGCTATGCGGAAAAGTGGTACCGCGATTCGCGCACGCCGCGCGACATCACCGAACAAAAGGCCGATTCGGTCACGATGGAGCGCTTGCGCCGCGATCTGCCTGACGCGCAACTCGCCGCGGAAATTGCCGCCGGCGCCGACATGAGCGAGGCGCAGGCGGTAGAGATCGTGCTGAAGCTTTAGCCGCTGCGCGGCTTGAGACGAGTTAATGCTGCTCGAGGCCGCTAAAAGCGGTGTGCGACGTTGAAACCGGCGATCCGCTTTGCGCCGATGACGCGTCGGTCGCCAGCGGCGGATCGGGGCTTGCCGACGTTGCCGGCGTTACCACTTCCGAGTGGTTCTTCAGCGAAACTTGCCCAAGATGGACGTACACGCCGCAGAGCGCACCGAAGACGAAGACGGCCAGCACCGTCCAGCGGTTCACGTATTGTATGCCGCGCCTGGCGTATTTCATAAGTTTGCGCCTCGATGCCGAGCCTTGAGCAGCTCGAAGGATTGATGGTGTGGGCCGACGGTGCCGACCGCCGACTGAATGTTCGTCCGGCCATGCGATTGAATGCCGATCATTTGCGGTAGTTTCCAACTGTACACGTTCCCGTTAGCATCGATTGCGTAGACTCCACTCTCAACGACCGCCGGACCGCCGACGAAGTAGCCGACTGGTCCGGATCCCAAGTTGGCGTGCCAGACGATCTGACACTTGTCGTTGAACGCCACGAACGCCGGCGCGGAGCCTGCTACATCGCCGGTCGGCGCGTTGTTGTCGATCCCAATAAAACCCAGGCCTTGCACGAACGCGGGCGAGTTATAGGTGCCGGTATTGGTGCTTTGAATCGTCGTCGGCGAACAGATCGTCTTGCCGCCGCCGACCGGAAAAATCTCGAGGGTCGAGCGCGCCAGTCCGTTCGCGCCGTAAACGAACCCTGAGGGCACCGCGATAACCGTTCCGTCGGTGGATGGCGTTGCGTAGGATCCGTTATCGCGATTCGAGTTGGTCTGCGTGCGAATCGTAAATGCCGGAGTCAGCAGCGAACTGCTGTAGTAGTAGCCGTTCTTTGCGGTAAAGTATGCGTTGCCGCCCCACAACATGGTTCCGCCGCCCACGTCGCTGTCATCGGCGACCGGGGACGTTTGCAGCTTGAATGCCGGCGTGGCTGACATGTCTTGCGGATTCAGGCGTATGACGCTGTCCTGCATACCGTCGCCGTGGAT
>JBPYDW010000051.1:0-2818 GCA_051986335.1 Vulcanimicrobiaceae bacterium
TCCGAAACGGCGGCTCTGCTAGATTGGACCTGGTAGTAATCCCACTCCGATTACCAGCGTCTGATTCCCCGGACAACAGAGCCCGATGCAACCTGCTTCGGGCTCTCGCGTGTCCTACATCCCACCAGCAAGACGCAGAGGAATATCTCATGGCCAATCCGTTCGTGCACATCGAGCTCAACTCGAGCGATCCCGGGAAGGCACGCACATTCTACCAACAATTGTTTAATTGGAAGTTGGACGACGTTCCGATGCCCGGGGGGACGTACACGATGATCGACGTCGGGGAGGGCACCGGCGGCGGCATGACCCGGCAGCAGGTTTCCGGCGCCCCGTCGATCTGGCTCGCGTACGTTCAGGTCGACGACATTCGCGCCTCAACCGACAAAGCCAAAGCGTTGGGCGGCAAGGTGCTCAAGGACGTCGAGGAAATTCCACCCGGCTTCTTTAGCATTCTCCAGGATCCGACCGGCGCCGTCTTCGCGCTCTGGAAACCGAAGCAAGAATAAGCAGCACGTCGCGCTGAATCGGCAGTGCGCGGCGCACGCATGGGTTGCTCCCCGGACTAAGTCCGCCGGCGGGGTTCGTTGCCGCGCGTCAAGAAAAGGTTAGGCCGCTCTCTCGACGAGCGCGCACCCCGTCACTTGGGTTAAAATAGGAGCTCTCGCTTTTTTACTTGGGGAGTACGTCCCATGACGAGACGGCTTATTCTTACAACGCTCTGCCTTACACTGGCGGCGTGTAACGGCGTGAATCAAGGCGGCTTGATCAATACCGCTCAAAAACCGAATGGCGTTTTCACGGCGACGCTAAAGGGCCCGGGTACTGCCCTGTCGACCTCCCAGGCCGCGCCGACGCCGGTGAGCGGCGGATTCGCCATCAATATCGGTGAGGGACACTACTTCAATTACTTCACCGCAGTTGTCACCTCGTTCACCGCGGCGACCACGGCTCCGTGCCTCCTACCCGGCGGCCCGAACGCCTCGGTGTTGACCTTCACCCAGCAAGAATCGCCGGCGACCAATGGGAACCCAACGTCGCCGTGCACAACCGGTCCCGATGTGGAGAGCATCCGCATCCGCGATTATGCGGTCCCGACGCACTCGTACACGGTGTGGGTCCTGCGGTCGCCCTAAGCGCCTACCGGAAGCATTGCAACGGCTCGCCGGCTTCGGCGAGCCTAACTTTTTGCCGCGGAATGAACCAAGCGCCGTCAAGTTGAACCGCGATAACAGTGCGCTTTGACGACTAGGGAGCAACGCATGGAGGAGACTTTAGGGCACGTCGTGTCGGTGGCTGGGTCGGAGATGACCGTCGCCGTCGACGAGAAGAGAGCAACCGACAGCGCGGTTCGTCTAGGAGCCACGCTGAAAGTTCGTTGCGCCGACAACGACGTTCTCGGTAGCATCCGCTCCGTACAGGCCAACGGATCGACGCAGGCGCACCGCGTGCTGACCGTTGACCTGCTGGGCGAGATCCGCGGCGCCGCCAGGAAAGATGGGACGTTCAAACGCGGCGTGACGCACTACCCGGTTTCGGGTGCTGCCGTCCACCCCGCCACCAACGCCGATCTCAAACGGGTTTACTCCCAACCCTCGCCCTCGAGCATCCGGATCGGAACGTTAGCCGACGACGCGGAACAACCGGTGCTGCTTTCGATGAACGACCTGCTGGCCAAGCACTTCGCCGTGCTCGGCGCGACCGGATCGGGCAAATCCTGTGCCGTCGCGTTGATACTGTACGCGATACTCAAGGATTGTCCGCACGCGCACATCATGTTGCTCGATCCGCACAACGAGTACTCGGCCGCATTCGGCGAACTCGCCGACATCGTCAACGTCGACAATCTCGACCTGCCGTTTTGGCTGTTCGACTTTGAAGAGGCCGTTCGCGTCGTGGTTCGCGGCGGCACGGTGGAGGAGCAAGAAGCACAGGCGATCATTCTGAAGGACGCCATCACTCGGGCGCGGCGCAACTATGCCGGCGATTCGCCGGAAGCGTACTCCATCAGCGTGGACACGCCGGTACCATTTCGGGTCTACGACCTGCTACGTTTCATCGATGAGGCGATGGGGCGCGTCAACAAAGCCGACAGCGCTGCGCCATACCTCCGCCTGCGTGCGCGGCTCGAATCGTTGCGCGACGATCGGCGCTACGGTTTCATGTTCTCGGACTCGCTCTCGGACCGGGACTCGCTCTCGGCCGTCGTCGGGCACTTGTTGCGCATACCAACCGGCGGCAAGCCGCTAACCATCGTGGACATGTCGGGCGTCCCCTCTGAGATCGGCGACGTTATCGTCTCGCTGGCGTGCCGCATCATGTTCGACTTTACGCTGTGGGCGCGCCCCGAGCATCGACCGCCGATCCTGTTAGTCTGCGAGGAAGCGCACCGTTTCGCGCCCGCCGACGAGCGGATCGGATTTGCCGCTGCATCGCGCGCATTGACGCGAATCGCGAAAGAAGGTCGAAAGTACGGCCTCTCGCTTGCGTTGGTCTCGCAGCGCCCGTCCGAGCTATCGGCGCAGGCGCTATCCCAATGCGGAACGATCTTCGCCCTGCGCATGGGGAACGAGGTCGACCAACAGTTTATCGCTCGCGGCCTGCCCGACGCCGCCGAAACCGTACTGAACGCCTTACCGAGCCTAACGACGCAACAGGCGATCGTCTTTGGTGAGGCGGCGCCCTTGCCGACGCGCATTCGCTTCGAAGACTTACCGGCCGATCACCGTCCGTACAGCGAGAGCGCCGAGTTCTTTTCGGCGTGGCAGACCGATAGCGCCGATGCGGCGTTCCGCAACGAAGGGATCCGGCGCTGGCG
>JBPYDW010000052.1:0-2158 GCA_051986335.1 Vulcanimicrobiaceae bacterium
GCCGGCAACCCCGTCTGCTTATAACCGTCGATAATCCCGCGCAGCTCGCGTTCGACCGCCTCCGGCGGCGATGAAACGGGCACCGCAGCGAAGGCAAGCGCGATGCCCACCTTCGGAAACGGTTGCGTGAAGAACTGTGTGGCGAGCACCCCTTTATTTGTGAAGGCCAAGCCGCCGAAAGTGCTGCGCTGGCTGGAGAGAACGTCGCCGAGGATCTGGCCGGCGGCGAAATCGGGACTGTTGTAGCCGGGGAACCGATAGCCGAGCAACACGCCCGTGTAGGCTTGATCGGAGACGTCATGATAGGTCGCCGCCTGAAGGGGGGCGAGGTGCACCTGCGGGCGCGGCGGGAGCTTCGAAGCCGCAATGTCGCCGAAGAGCTGCTTAACTCGCGCGATCGTGGCCGACGGGTCGACGTCCCCAACGATCACGTAGATCGCATTGTTCGGATGGTACCATTGACCGTAGAACTTCAGAAGCTGCGCGCTGTTGACGTTCCTGGCAAAATCCGTTACTGTGCCGAGCGTGTTTTTGTCGTATGGCGTTCCGCCGATGAGTCGCGCCTGCATTTTGATAAAAAGCCGATAGAGCGCGACGCTGTTATCCTGTTGCACCTCCTGTGTGATCGCGCCGCGTTCTTGCGACCACAGGTTTTGCGACATCAACAAACCGGTCGCGCGCGATCGCTCGGCGCGCAGTCCGATGTCGAGGTACTCCGATGGTACCGTGAAAAAATATTGCGTCACGGTCGGTTGTGTGTCCGCGTCGAGTTCGCCGCCGGTGATGTCGATGGCGTCCATCAGCTGCGACGACGAGAGCGTTCGGCTGCCGCGAAACATCATGTGCTCGGTAGCGTGAGCAAGCCCGGGAATCCACTGCTCGTCCGAGCCGACCTCGTAGTTGAGCATGAGCGTGACGACCGGCGCGAGGGTGTTGCGTACGACCACGACGCGAAGCCCGTTCGAGAGGGTCGCTCGCTGCACGTCTTGCGCTTGCGCTCGGGCGGCGACCGGCAGTACGGCGAAAACGGCCGCCAGCGCCAACGCGGCGCGCAAAACTCCGCGGGTCTGCATGGCAGCGCTATTCGCGCCGCGCGGGCGTAACCCTCACGAGGAAATCTGGAGGGCGCGTGTGCTGGGCTGCGATTCGAGCAGCGCGCGAAGTCCGCTGTGCTCGGGCAGATCGAGCCCGGGATCGCGCTTGACGATCCGTTCCGCAGCCACCTTTGCGGCGCGATAGACGTCGATGTCGCGCATGAGATCGCCGAGTCGAAGTTCGGCGCCGCCGGACTGGGCCGTGCCGGCGAACTTACCGGGTCCGCGCAGTCGCAAATCCTCGTCGGCAATCTTGAAGCCGTCCGTCGTTTGCGTTAGGATCTCGAGCCGTGCGCGCTCACCCGCGTCGTCGGGATAGACTAGGATGCAATATGACTTCTCCGCTGCTCGACCGACACGCCCTCGCAACTGGTGGAGCTGGGCAAGACCGTAGCGCTGGGCGTCGAGCACGACCATCGTGGTAGCATTTGGCACGTCCACTCCGACCTCGACGACGGTCGTTGACGCGAGCACGTCGAGCTCGCCGCGAACGAAGCGCGCCGTGATCTCCTCTTTTTCTCGCGAGGGGAGGCGGCCATGCAGCAGGCCGAGGCGCAAATCCGGGAAGACTTCGCGCCGCAGACGTTCCGCTTCGGCCACAACGCTAGTGACCGCCGCTTCTCCTTCTTCAATCGCGGGCGCGACGATGTAGGCTTGATGTCCGGCATCGACAGTTTTGCGTACGAACTCGTAGACGCGTCCGAGACGGCTCGAGCGAACCGCAAACGTGTCGATCGGCGTTCGCCCGGGAGGAAGCTCGTCGACGACTGAGAGATCGAGGTCCGCGTAGACGGTCTGCGCGAGGGTTCGAGGAATCGGCGTCGCGGTCATGTGGAGCGTATGCGGTGACATCCCCTTCGCTCGCAGACGCGCACGCTGCTCGACGCCGAAGCGATGCTGCTCGTCGATAATCGTGAGACCCAGCCGGTCGAAGTCGACACCCTCGGTGAGAAGCGCGTGCGTGCCGACCGCGACCGACGCTTGACCGCTGCCGAGTTTCTCGAGAGCCGCATTGCGCGAACGCGCGCTCTGACTGCCAAAAACCGCCTCGAGCGTAACGCCCA
>JBPYDW010000053.1:0-4345 GCA_051986335.1 Vulcanimicrobiaceae bacterium
CTCCACATATCGGCCGAAACGATGTACGCGCAGGCCGGATTGCTCGACGACTCTGAGGACCGCAACGAAAGCCATCATGGCGTCGAGCACGCAGTGAAGCTCGACCCGCGGCTGACGACGGACCAAAAGGAAGCGATCATCCGAATTTACCGGAGCTTCATCGGCCGCGAGTAAAATAGCGATCTTTACGACGATCGTCACTATCGTCGCTTGCCCTGCAGCAGCGCGGGCTTCTACCGAGTTCTGTCCGGCGCAGCTCACCGGCGCGTATACGAAAGCGGCCTCTCGAGCCGCGGCGGTGCAATACTACCATTTGCGGGCGCTCGGCCCACGCACCATCGAGGGCACGATCCTCGCTGATACCGATGCGGGCTGGTTCACGTGGGATCAGCCGGCAGTCGAGTTGACGCGCATGACGTACACCGCGATTATGCCTGATTACAAGACGCAGTTCGTTGTCGCGGAATCACCGGAGTTGAGCGTAAGATTTCCAAAGCCGGTTACCATTCGGCGTGCTTGGGTTGCGACGGCAACGGCCCGTGGCGATGCGCAATTTGGCTGGGATGCCCGCGGCAAGGTCACGTGCGACCCTCCGGACTTCGCGCCCGACTCTTCGCTGCGGAGCGTTTTTACGCAACGCACGCCGCAGGCTAACGATCCAACGCCGGCGCCGGCTCCGCCGCCGGCAAGCGCGGCGCAGGCCTCGCCTCCGTTTCCGGATACAAGCTGCGCGCAGCCGTTCGTTGCTGCCGCGGTTACGGACCCCGTGCGCCCCGAGTTTCCGAGCATCGTAAGAGATGAAGGCTTCAGTGGCCGCGCGGTGTCGATAATCTACGTTGCCATCGACCCGCACGGGAATCTCGCGGACGCCTGGGTCTTCGCAAGCTCGGGATACCGCGCGCTCGACAACGCGGCGCTGAGTGCGGCGAGGCGGTCGAAGTACGCCGCGCCGACCTCGTATTGCCGTGCGGTCAGCGGGACCTATCTGTTTAAAGCGGTGTTCGGGCGATAGCTTACGAGCGGTTCCTCGGTCGGCTGGACAACCGATCCTGACGGACCCTCTTGACGGGCACAGCGGGTGCTTGGTATACTTAGCACACAGTCCGAAAAGTTAAAGGAGAAGCAAGAATAACCATGGCCGTCAACGTGTCCGAGTACGTAACCAAGTTTCAGCAAGAAGGCCTCGCCGCGATCAAAGAGACGCAAGACGCGAGCCTGAAGGCAATGAACTCGTTCCGCGAGCTCACCAAAGAGATGACCGAGAAGCCCGGTACCGTTCCGGCTTTCGAGAACATCCCGACGCCGACGCAGTTCGTAGAGCTTTCGTTCGGTTTCGCCAGCCAAATCCTGGAGCTTCGCAAAGCATTCACGCTGCGCATCGCCGAGATGCTCGTTGATACGCAGAAGCAAGCTGAGGCGAACTTCAAAGCCGCGACGAACGCCGCGAACAAGCCCCCGGTCAAGTAACCCGTTCTCGACCCTCTATCGAGAGACCGCCCGGCAAACGCCGGGCGGTTTTTTTTTGGCGCAGCCGAAGGCTTGCGCAATGAATGCCGCGACGAAAATTACGATAGGAAATGAGCTGAGCGTCAAGCGCCTTGGCTTTGGCGCGATGCGTTTGTGTGGCCCGCGCGTTTGGGGATGGCCGCAGGATCGAGAGAACGCTCTGCGCGTGCTTCGACGCGTCGTGGAGCTGGGGGTGCAGTTCATCGATACCGCGGATGCGTACGGCCCTTACGTAAATGAGAAGCAGATCGCGCAAGCGCTTTATCCGTATCCCGACGGTCTGGTGATTGCAACCAAAGGCGGCTCGACTCGACCTGCGCGAGCGGAGTGGCAGCGCGACGGGCGCCCGTCGCACCTAAAGGAAGCCTGCGATGCTAGCCTGACGCGCTTACGGCTCGACCGAATCGATCTCTATCAACTGCACGCCATAGACCCGAAGGTCCCCTTCGAAGAGCAGATCGGCGCGTTACGCGAGTTGCGCGACGCGGGGAAGATCCGGCTCGTCGGTCTTTCAAATGTCGATTTGGAACAGTTACGCCGCGCTCAACGGATCGTCGAGATCGCGTCAGTCCAGAATGAGTACAATGTCGGCAATCGGACCAGCGAACCGGTGCTGGAGCACTGCGAGCGCAGCGGGATGGCATTCATTCCTTACTTTCCGCTCGACGGCGGAGATCTGCATACGGTCGGAGCTCTGACCCCGATCGCGCGCGCGCATGGCGCGACGATTTGGCAAATAGGCTTGGCATGGCTGCTAGCGCGCTCGCCGGCGGTGCTGCCGATTCCCGGAACGTCGTCGCTCGAGCATCTCGACGAGAACGTGGCGGCCTCGGCGATCGCGCTAACCGTCACGGAGCGAGCCACCCTTGACGACCTTGGCGCCGTTCGAACCGTGAGGTGACCTCGTGATACGATGTTGACGATATGGCCGAGCATCGCTACCACGTCGTCGACGTCTTCACGAAGACTCCCTTGGAAGGCAACGCGTTAGCCGTCTTTCCCGATGCGTCGGAGATCGACGAGCTGACGATGCAACGCATCGCCCGAGAGTTCAACTTATCGGAGACTGCCTTCATTCTGCCGCGCGAATCGAACGCCGGTGGAACGCGCCTGCGAATCTTCACGCCCGCGGCGGAGCTGCTGTTTGCCGGGCATCCGACGATCGGTACCGCCTATGTGATGCGCATGCTCGGAATCGTTCCGTCCGGGGCAAAGCAGTTCGTGCTGAACGAGAACGTCGGGCCGGTACCGATTCGGGTCGACGAGGGTGACGATCCGATTCTGTGGCTAACGACGCCGCGGATCGAAAAACTGGGCGAGTTTTCACCCCAGATGTGTGCGCGGGCGCTTTCGCTGGATGCAGCTCGCCTTGTAGCGGGCGTACCATGCGAGCAGCTTGCCGCAGGTAATCCGATTATTTTCATCACGGTCGCGGATCGTGCTGCCGTGGACGACGCGGAGGTCGACAACGCCGCCTTCGCCGAGCTAATGCGTACGTGCGATAGGCCAACGTGCGTATTCGTTTTTACGGTCACGCAAACGGGCGCGTATTCGCGCATGTTCGCGCCCGAGTTGGGAGTAATCGAGGATCCGGCAACTGGGAGCGCGACGGGCCCGCTCGCCGCTTTCATGATGGCGCACGGTCTGGTTGCCAGGGTCGACGGCACGCGGTTCGTCAGCGAACAGGGCGTGAAGATGGGGCGGCGCAGTCTGTTGTACGTTTTCGTGCACGGCCAGGACGGCAGCGATGGAATCGAAGTCGGCGGGAACGTCGTGCCCGTTGCGTCTGGGATTATGCGATTGCCGTAGCGTCCGCATAATGCGAGGAGCATAGTGATGAAGAATCTGAGCCTCTCCGCGATCGCACTCGGTTTAGCGGTCGCAACCGCCGGATGCGCGGAAAGCTTACCCCGGAGCGGAGATAGCGTGTCACCGCAGCTGCGAGCGGCGTCGGCTAGCGGCGATCTTTTGTACGTGGCCCATTTGGAGAGGAAGGGAACAGGTTATATCGGCGTGCTTTCAGTGCTGACCTTTCCACAAGGGAAGGCGGTTGCAACCATCACGCTGCCGAGCTTCGGGACCGGCACGTGCGCCGATGCGTCGGGCGACGTCTGGGTGGTCGTCTCAAACGGTTCCCACGACTTCAACGCGTTCGAATACGCGCACGGCGGTACGACGCCCATTGCCAAGATCCCGATCTTGCACGCCGGTGGCGTGACGACCGGCTGCGCGGTCGATCCGACGACGGGGAATCTCGCGGTGTTGACCGGCGTCTATGAGGGCAGCGGACCGGCGCACATCGATGTTTGGGCTGGTGCACGTAAGGGCAAGCCCAAACGATATCCGATTGACTTTTCGCCGATCGCCTGCGGGTACGATGCGAGCGGGAATCTTTTCATTGATGGTTACGTGGGCAGCACGGTTTTCTTCGAGCTCGACGAGCTGGCGGCGCGCGGGAGTTCCGTTCAGCACGTCACGACGAGCTTCTACCAGTTCCCCGGCGGCGTCCAATGGGACGGAGAGTACTTGGGTGTCGTTAGCGGCAAGGTGCTCTATCGCTTGACTGTTTCCGGGTACGTTGCACACGTTGCCGGCAAGGTCGACCTCGCAAAAGTGGAATCGGCGACGCCGATCGCCATTGCGGATCATTCGATCGCCGCGAATAGCGGCGGCTACGGACACATCCTTTCGCTCTGGAATTATCCGGCCGGGGGTAAAGCGGCAAAACACTTGGCTCGCTTCGAATACGGTGCGCGCGGATTGACGATTTCAGCGAGGTCAACGGGGCAGCGCCGAGAATCTCCTTAGACCCCCCATAGAACAGGAGCGCCCGGAATGT
>JBPYDW010000054.1:0-16037 GCA_051986335.1 Vulcanimicrobiaceae bacterium
CCCTTCGGCGCAATCGCGCAGCGCAGCGGCGTCAGTGTCGAGACGGTCATCGAACGCGTCGGCGCAATGCTGCGCGCGGGAACGATTCGCCGCGTCCGGCAGACGTTGATGGCAACGAATCTGGCCAGGGGCGCGCTGTGCGCGTGGCAAGTGCCCGCCGATAAACTGGACGCGGCCTTCGATTACATGTTCCGCGAGGATCCGTTCTCCGGTCATGTGGTGATTCGCACCGCCGACCCGGCGACGCCGGGTTCGAGCTACCGGCTTTGGACCACGCTAAAAGTTCCGCAGGGCTATTCGCTGGAGAAGCACGCCGAGTTCTTGCGCGCGCGCGTCGGTGCTCAGCGCGTGCGCTTGATGCCGGCGAAACGTCTGTTTGCGCTGGGCGTCGGCCACATCCGGCGTCGCGGCTTGGCGCCGGGTGCGCGCGCCGATGCGCCCGCCGCAACGATCGACACGGAGATCGTCGAGTTGAGCGAGCCGGAGTGGCGAGTACTGACCGCGCTCAAGCGTGAGTTTGCCGCCGACGAGATCGTGCGCGATCTGTGGGCGGCGCGCGCCGCTGAAGCCGGCGTTCCGCTGGCAACGTTCTACCAGGTTGCGCAGTCGCTCAACGAGCGCGGCGTCATCGGCCGTTTCTCGACCTTTCTCGAACACGTCAAGGCAACGGCGAACGCCGAGCGAGTAACCCGCTACAACGCATTGTTCCACTGGGCCGTGCAGCCCGGACGCGAGATCGATGCGGGCCGCGAAATCGGCCGGCACTACATCGTGACGCACGCATACTGGCGCGAGGGCGGCCCGGAATTTCGCAACGTCAACGTAATGGCGGTGGTGCACGGACTGGACAAGGACGTCGTGCTGGCTCACAAAGCCGCGATCGACGATCACCTGCGCGAAGCGGGCATCACGTTCGGCTACACGAATGTGTTCTGGGGTGGGCGCAGCGAGATCAAGCCTTCGGAGATTTCGCCGGCTGCCTATCGCGAGTTCTGCATCGCAGCTGGCATAGACCCGGAAGCGATGCGCGAAGCGCGGTAGGGTTGGCAGGGCGCCCTTCAACCGATCGAACCGAAGATGAGGTAGGGTGCCGAATTGATGAAGAGAGTCGTTACGCTCGGGCTTGCGTTCGCCGTCGTGCTGGGCGGTTGTAGCAAGGTCGGAACCAGCGGCACCGGCGGACGCCATCCGTGGACTCGGCCGGGCATTTTCACCTTCGGTCAGGCCCAAGACATCCATACGCTCAATCCCGTTCTCGGAGCCAACGGCACGACCGGCGACCTCTCGATGTTCATCTACTCCTACGCCGTTCGCTACAACGAAAACGGCCGGCCGGTACCGGATGCACTGAGCGAAATTCCAACGATCGCCAACGGTGACGTCAGCCCGGATGGACTGACGCTCAAGTATAGACTTCGTCACAACATCACCTTTCAAGACGGCGTACCACTGACGTGCAAGGACTTGCGCTTCACCTGGCAAGTCGTCATGAATCCGCACACCAACGTTGCGGCCACCGACGGCTATCGCGACATCAAAGACATCGATTGCAGCGATCCGTTCGTTGCCCTCATCCACATGAAACGCGTCTACGCTCCGTACTTGCAGCAACTATGGGGAGTGAACGGCAACGCGCCGATCCTTCCCGAGCATTTGCTGGCGAAGTACAACGACAACAAGGGCTCGATCAACACCGCGCCCTACAACTCGATGCCGATCGGTAGCGGACCGTTTCGGGTCGTAAAGTGGGAGCGGGCGACGGCTGTCGACATGGTGGCGTATCCCAAGTACTTCCTGGGGCCGCCGAAACTCAAGGAAGTGATTTACCGCGTGTATCCGGATCAGAATACGCTGCTAACGGCCGTGCAGACGCACGCCATCGACATGCTGGCGCGCGGCTCCGGGCGGCAGTGGCCGGATATCCAGCGGGTGGCCTCCAACCCGGCCAACGGTTTGATCGCGATTCGCGTCAACTCGTTCCTGTTCAGCCATGTCGATTTCAACCTGCGGCAATCGCCGGTCTCCGACGTCACCGTGCGGCGGGCGCTGTCTTTCGCCACGAACCGCAACGAAATCATCACCGACATCTTTCACGGTTCGGCGTATCCGGCCGAGACCGACCAGCACCCGCAACTTTCGTGGGGTTATACGAATGACATCACGCACTATCCGTACGATCCCGACAAGGCGCGCAAGCTTCTCGACGACGCCGGATGGAAGGTCGGCCCCGACGGTATCCGGGTGAAGAACGGGCAGCGGCTCGAGTTCAGCCTCAGCACGCAGACCGAATCGAACGCTGGGATCGCCACGCAGACCGTGCTCCAGCGCGAATGGCGCGATATCGGCGTCCAGGCCGACATCAAGAACTATCCGACCGCGACGATGTTTCAAAACGGCAACGTCGGCATCTTGGAAGGGGGGCACTACGACGTCGCGATCTTTTCCTGGATCGCGGCATCCGATCCCGACGACAGCGCGCTCTACGCTTCGAACAATTTTGCGCCGCGCGGTCAGAACTCGCTCTTTTGGAAGAACGCAAAGGTGGATGCGGCCGAGGCCGATGCGCTGGCGACGGTGGACCAGAAACGCCGCACCGAGGACTACAAAGTCATTCAACAACAGATGGCCCTTGACGTGCCGACCATCGTGCTGTTCTTCTTGCGCGAACCGTACGTCTACAACTCGGACCTAAAAAACTACAAGCCCTCACCGGTGATCTCGTCGTTCTGGAATCCGTGGGAGTACGAAATCTGATGCGACGCGCTATTTGGAGCTGCCTTATTCTGGCGCTACTGCTGGCGGGCTGCACGCGCGTCGGCGTCGAGACGGCCCACGAACCGCATCACCTAACGATCGCCGACGGGGCGGGCGACGTTCCGACGCTCAACACGCACCTTTTCCAGGAGACGACGCTTGGGAACTTGTCGCAGCTAACGATGGCGTACTTGGCGCGCTACGACGAGCAAGGGCGCCCCTATCCGGAGCTGCTGACGGTAATCCCGACGCAAGCCAACGGCGGCATCAGTGTCGACGGCAAGACGATCACCTGGCACCTGCGTAAAGGCGTGCGCTGGTCCGACGGCGCGCCGTTCAACGCCGACGACCTCGTCTTCTCAACGAGGGCGGTACTCAATCCGGCCAACAACGAGGTTGGGCGCGACGGCTTCAACCTCATCACCAGGATGGACGAGCCGGACAAGAATACGGTGGTCTATCATCTCTCCAGACCGTATGCGGCGTTCTTGCCGACATTCTTTGGCACCGCCGGCGCGAATCCGTGTATCTTGCCTGCGCACCTGTTGGCCAAGTATCCCAACATCAACCACGTTGCCTACAACTCGCTGCCGGTCGGCATCGGGCCGTTTCGCTACACCGCTTGGCACCGCGGCGACTCGATCGAGATGGAAGCCAATCCGTACTACTGGCGCGGCCAACCGAAACTGAAGCGGATTACCTACAAGCTCATCCCCGATCGCAACACGCTGATGACGGCAATGCGAACGGGCGAAGTCGATCTCTGGCCGCAGGCGACGGCGTCACTCGGCGACGAGCTCAAAAAGATCTCGCGGCTTACCGTCTACGTGAAGCCGTCGTCCTACTTCTTTCACTACGATATGGTGGTGACGCGTCCGTTGTTGCAAGACGTGCGCGTGCGGCAAGCGATTCGCTACGCAGTCGATCGGCCAACGATCCTGCGCGACATCTATCGCGGCTATGGCATCCTTCAGGAGATGCCGCAGACGCCGCTGACGCCGGCTGCACCCAGGGACATTCCGTTGATTCCCTTCGACCCGTCCAAAGCACGCGCGCTGCTCGACGCGGCCGGCTGGAGCGTGGGTCCCGGCGGCATCCGGACCAAGAACGGCCAGCGCCTTGTTCTGGAGCTCGTCTACTATACCGGCGCTCCGGCGACGGATCAAATGGTCGAGCTGATGCGAACCGATCTGCGTAACGTCGGCATCGGCCTCGACGTGCGGCGCTATGCGCTGGCGACGTTCTTTGGCGCCTACGCCGATGGCGGCATCATGTACAACAGCAAATACGATCTGACGCTCTTCAGTTGGGGGGCCGATCCCGTCGGCGACATCTCCAACATTTTCTCGTGCAAACAGATCCCGCCCAATGGCCAGAACAATCTTCATTACTGCAATCAGCAGGTTGAAGCGTGGATGGATCAGTTCAAACTCACGTACGACGAACAAGAGCACAAGAGACTCCTGCGTAAGTCGATAGTACAGATCGTTGCCGACGCACCGATGGTTGTGATCTTTTTGACCCAGGACATCTTCGCCTACGATTCGCGCCTGCGAGGCTATCGGCCCGAAGCGTTCACGTTCTTCGACAATATGATGAACGTAGATATTTAGCGGCCGGTAGCGCTAACCGGATGCTTGCGAGTTCGCCGGTTCCACCGTCTTCGCGGCGAGCCAGGCGATAAGCGCGCAGCCGAGGAGCGGCAGCAGGCGAAACGCCGCCCAGAACGGTTCGCGGGCGAACATTCCGGAGGCAGCCTGCTCGGCATGCCAAACGGTGGCGATCGGCGCCGTTTGCGGGACCGAGAACGGTTGCATCGCATCCGGCCAGACCGGCATCGGGTGA
Source organism: Vulcanimicrobiaceae bacterium (assembly GCA_051986335.1). GTDB lineage: Bacteria > Vulcanimicrobiota > Vulcanimicrobiia > Vulcanimicrobiales > Vulcanimicrobiaceae > JBPYDW01. The sequence goes on from JBPYDW010000054.1 coordinate 4,600, forward strand.
GCGCGTGCAGCCAAGCCGGCGATGCAAACCAGCGCCGCCGGGACGAGAGCGATAAGCGCGCGCGCGCCGGCCGCGGGAGCGATCGCCAGCGCGGCAGCAGTGACCGCGAGCAGCAGCGCGAGCGCTTGCGTAAGGCCACCCGGGCGCTGACCCAGTCCGAACCAGTCGATCGCGATCAACAGCGTTGCCAACAGCGCAATTGACGAGCGCCGCGGATCCGCGCCGTAGCGTATGAGAACGAAAAGGCTGGGAAACCAGGCGATCGTAAAATCGTGCTCGTGAAAGAACGGTATGGCGAACGGCAGCGACGCACAAGCTACCACGAACGGAACGACCGGCGTTTGGGCGCGAAGCAACACGCAAACGACCGTAGCAACCGCGACGATACCGAAAACGAGCGTCAGGCCAGAGGCGACGCCGGCACTCGCGCCCAGCCCGTAGACAATTGCCGCCGGTGAATACTGGATGAGCGCGAGCCGCTCGGCTGCGCCATGCGCGCGCAGCGTTGCGGCGTAGGCGAGGAGATTCGTTGCCGGCGTGCCGGTGAGGAACCAAATGAGCGCGACCAATGCCGTACCGGAAAGCAGCGCTAAAGCGCCGCGAGACGAGCGCACCCAAACTGCCAAAGGCAACGCCAAGGCCGGCTGGAGCAGTGCCGCGGCGGTTGCAATCGCCGCGGGGATAACGCGATGGCGGGCGAGCGCCCACGTTGCGCATACCGCTGCGGTTACCGCGAGCAGCGCCGCCTGTCCCAACGCCAGGTCGCTCGAGATCGGCCCGAAGGCTAACGCGAGCGGAACTGCGGCGGCCATTACGCGCCAGTCTCGCGCGCCGGCGAGCGAGAGCGACGTTGCGATGAGCGCGGCGGCAGCGATCGCAAGCAGCACTCCCCAAAGCAACGCTGCGGTTCCGAACGGCAGGCGCGCGAGCGCACCCAGAAACGGCAATACGAACGGCGGATTGACGAAGGGCAACGTTTCTTGGCGATTCGCGCTTACGCCGGGAACCGTTCGCTCGGCGCGTAGGATTTGGCGGCTATACGCGTCGCCGCCATGGTTCCAGGTAACGCCGGCGGCGTAGTAGGCTTCGAAGTCCCGCATGATCGGTCCGGGCGTTGCCGGCGGCCGAAGAAAAATGACTGCCGTTACGTATGCGATCGCGGCGACGGCGATCGCCGCAGCTCTCACAGTTGCAAGGGACGGCCGGTCATCACCGGTGCGCCGTGGAGAACGAAGATGAGTCCGATGAGCGTGCCGACGTACCATAAGCTGATGCGTATTCGCGCGTCGAGCGTCATCGCGGCCGCGCGGGGATCGACGTGTCCACGCAGCGCTGCGATCATCGCCGGCGCCCCTAGGATCGCTATGAGCACGACGAAGAGCAGCGGGACGTGCAGCCATACCGCGACCACCACAAACAGGACGCTTCCCACGATCCATAGCGGCGGCCAAATTGCACCGATGATGCGACCGCCGTCGAACGGCGGAACCGGTAACATGTTGAAGAGGTTCAAGAACGCGCTGACGCTGGCGACCGCCAGCCAAAACGGATCGTGAAAGGTGATTCCGATTCCATAGCAGATCGCGGCCAGCGTGAGTCCGGCCAGCGGCCCGGCCAAGGCGATCAGCGCGTCTTGCTCCAGGTTGTCGGGTATCGCGCCGGCCGTGTATGCGCCCAGAAACGGTACGAATGCCGGCAGCCGCGCGGGCAGTCCAAAGGCGCGAAAAGCGTAGTAGTGGCCGAGCTCGTGCAGCAGCAACAGGCACATGATAATGATCGCGAAGCGCCAGCCGAATACCACCACGTAGAGCCACAGCGAAAGCAAAAAGGTCCAGCTGATGGCGAGCAGCTTGCCGAAGATTGCCGCATACTTCAAGCCGCCCAACATCGCCAGCAGCGCCTTGGATTTTGCCAGCAGAACGCCGAGGCTGGCGATCGCCGCGCCGATGCCGCCGGCCCGCTTGCGCTTCGTCTCTTGCGATGCGTCGTGTTGCTCGGCCGCAGGCTCTTCCGGTGGGACGTAGTCGTTCACGCCGCACTGGTTGGCCGAACCGCGCAGCCGCCCTTTGTGCGCAACGCGGCAGCCGGGAAAGGACCTGCCGGACGAGGCGCGGCATTCGCGGCAGCGAATTACCCAGCATGGACCTTCGCGAGCCGATCGAGCGGCTGATCCGCGATCCGAGGGAGTTTACGCGCGACATCGCCTTCCCGGCGCCGGAGCGCATCCGCATCTACGACGAGACGCTGCGTGATGGGGAGCAGATGCCGGGCGTTTGCTACACGCCCGAGCAGAAATACGAAATTGCCAAGAGGCTTGCCGGAATCGGCGTGCATATCATGTCGGTCGGTTTCCCGGCTGCCTCGGCGGGCGATCGCCACACCTTGCAGCTGGTCATGGAAGGCAAGCGCAAGGGGCACTTGCACGACGCCGAGATCGTGGTGATGTGCCGCTCCAATCGCAAGGACATCGACATCACGGCGAACACGTTGCGCGAAGCGGGGGTCGAGCCGCGGGACGTCACGTTCTTCATTTTTACCAGCGGCAGCGATCTGCACCTCAAGTACAAGATCGGCAAGACGCTCCTGCGTCATTCGGGGAAAGACGAGGCCGAGTGGCTCGACCTCCCACTGCAATTCTACCGCGCAGCCAATATCGAGATGCAGTGCGATGCGATCGCGTACGCGCGTTCGCTGGGAATCGATCGCATTGAGTTCGGTGCGGAAGATGGCAGCCGCGGCGACGTCGACTACTTCATCGAGTACTTCAAGCGCGGCTTGGCGGCCGGCGGAACGCGGCCGGCGTGGCCGGACACGGTCGGGTGTCTGACGCCGGAGGCGGCTCGTTGGTACTGCGCGCGCATCGTCGAAGCCATGCCCGCAGACCTGCCCTTGGTCGCGCACCTGCACAACGACTACGGACTGGGAACGATCAACGCGATCACCGCTTTGGCCGCCGGCTTCACGGTGATTTCGGTCACCGCTAACGGTTACGGCGAACGGGCGGGTAACGTAAAACTCCACGAGTTCGTAGTCGCGTTGCGCGCGCTCTACGGCGTGGAGATTCCGGGTTTCAAATACAATAAGCTGCGCGATCTCGCGCGCTTCATGGAGAAGATGAGCGGGATTCCGATGCAGCAGCACGAGCCGATCGTCGGGACGAAAGTGTTCGCGCACGAGTCGGGCATCCACACCCAAGCGATGTTGATCGACCACCGGATGTACGAAGCCGTTTCAGCCGAACTGGTCGGAGCGCAAACGTCGTGGGTCTTCGGCAAGCATTCGGGTGCCGCACTTGTCGAAGAGACGCTGCACCGGCACCGGCCGAAACTCGAGCGAGCGGGAGTCGAGCCCTCGACCAAGCTCGCGCAAAGGGTAACCGAAGAAGTCAAGCGCATCCGCGAGGAACGCGCCGCCAAGAGTGTAGGCGGCGAGGCAATCGCCGCCTACGAGGAGGCCTTGAGGAAACTATCGATCACCGAGGACGACGTCGTCGAAATCGCCGTTGCTCTCGGTCGTTCGAGCGCCGTAGCCTAACGCGAATTCCTGCGGCGGCGATGGATCGCCGCAATGATCTCCGCCCAATCCGCCGTTTTCATAAAGACTTCATCCGCACCGGCGGCGCGATAGGCGCGCTCGGCGCCGGCCCCGCGGTATTCCGCGTAGACGCAGACGATGGCGTGCGGCACCAGCGTGCGCGCCAACGACAGCATTCCGAAGGGATCGTCGACATAGTCGACGTCGATGAAGACGATATTCGGCGTATCGTCAAGCAAGCGGCGCGGATCGAGGTGCTTGCCGGTGTACGAGACGCGCAAGCCCGCCTCTTCGAACAGGTCGGTCAACGACGATACGAAGAGTCCCTGCGGCTCGATGAGGTGGGCAACACCCTCTGGGCTCGGCTCTTGCAACGGCATCGCCGGCCCTACGACGTCGCTGCGATAAATGGTGCGCTCCCTTCGGTTGCACTCTCCGACGCCAGTTCGTAGAGCGCGTAGTCTTGCGGCCGCGGCTCAACGCGATTGAGCACGAAGCCCAGCACATTACGCACGCCCATTCGCTGCAGTCTTCCAACCGCACGGCGCGTGTCGCGCAGATCGGTGGTTCCGCGCGAAAGAACCATTACCGTGCCGTCGACTTTGCGCGCGAGCACGGCACCTTCAAGGCTTCCTAGCAGCGCCGCCGCGTCGACGATAACCGCTTTGTATTTGCCGGCCGCTTCCTCGAGCAAGCTTTCCATGCGCGGCGATTCCAAGAGCTTGATCGGGTTCGGTGGGGGCGTGCCGCTAGTGAGAACGTCGATGCCGCGGTGAACGTTTGCCTGCACGGCGGATTCCAGCGTTGCGCGTCCGACGAGCACGTCCGAAAGCCCGCGTTCGTTCGGCAGGTGCAGTTTGGAATGAACCGACGGCCGGCGCATATCGGCATCGACCACCAGCACCGGCCCTTCGAGTTCGCCGAGCGCGATCGCCATGTTCAGCGCGATCGTCGATTTGCCGTCGCCCTGCACGGGACTGGTAACCAGCACCGACGTCAAACGCGCGTCGCTCGAGTACTTCAGGTTGGTAACGAGCTGTAGAAAGCCTTCGGTCGCCAGCGCCCGTACCCAGCCCTCGGCGACCTCGCCGTTGTGCAGGCGCACCAGCGGTATTGCCGAGAGCGGCGGCAAACCCAGCTCCCGTTCAACCTCATGCTCGTCCTGAATGCTGCTGTCGAAGTACTCCAAAACGAAAGCGCCGACGATAGCTAAAGCGGCTCCCAGCACGATGGCGATCAAGGTGTTGAGCAGGATGCTCGGCCGCGGCTTCGCCTCCGACGGCAATGCCGGCTGCGTCACGGTTACATCCGAGATCGCCGTTTGGCTCGCTACCTCGGCGTTGACGAACTTATCTTGCAGCGCGGTGTAAACTTCTTCGGCGGCCTTGGAGTTGCGCTGCAGATCTGCCAGCCGCGCAGTTTGGCCCGGCAACGATTGCAGCTGCGGCGTCATTTGCGAGCGTTCGTTTCGCAGTGCCGCGATCTGCGCGCCGTCCGAGGCAACCTGCGAGCGAGCCTGGGCCGCCTGTTGCTCGAGTTGGTTGTACAGCGGATTCGGAATCCGGTCGGCGCTGGAAACGACCGTGCGCTGTTGCGAGGCGATGGCGCTTTCGATCTGGGCCTTTTGCGCCTTCAATGCTATTACCGTCGGGTGCTGGTCGGTGTACTGCTGCTCGGCCGTACGCAGCTGCACGTCGATCTGGGCCGCCTGCTGCTGCAGTTGCGCGAGCACCGGATTTTGCGCGGTGGTCGTCGTCCCGGGCACTGTCGCCGGGGTCGAACCCAGCTGTGATTGCGCCGAGTTGAGCTGTGCCTGCGCCTGTTGCTGATCGGCTTGAGATTGTCCGATCTTCGCGTCGAGGTCGGCCAGCGCGCTGATGGTCGACTGCGTCTGGGCGTTGATATCGGCGATCTTGTGTCTGGCTTCGAAACTCGAGAGCTTGGTTTCGGCGTCGGTCATTGCCGTTTGAGCTGCCGGGAGCTGCTCTTTGAGCGAGTCTATTGCCGCCCGCGCTTGGCTTCCCACCAGCTCGCGCTGGCGAGCTACGATCGCGTCGCCGAACGCGTTGGCGATAGCCGCCGAGGTTTCGCGGTCCTTCCAGGTGACTTGCAAGTCGAGTATCGAGGTATTGGTGATCGGTTTCACCGCAACGTGCTTGAGAAGCTCGTCGGGACTCGTCTTTAGATCGAGTTGATCGATCACACGCTGGGCAACCGGTTGCTCCTCGAACAGCTCGGCGTACGTTTCCGCGGTTTGCACGCCGTTTTCAATCAGGAAGGCGTTCAGAACCGGGAGCTGGCTGTTGGGTCCGCTATTATCGGTCGTCGTCGTGTCGGTCGCGCCGCCGTTTGGACTACCGGCAATAAGCTTGATCTCCGATTGATACTGTTTGGGCCAGAGGGCAGTTCCTAGCGCCACCAGGAGCACAAAGCCGGCGAAGATGGCGAGCATCGCCTTGCGCCGGCGCATGAACATGCGCCAGATCGAAGATACCTGGTCGCCGACCTCCAGCATCGAAGACTCGCCGGGCAGGCTGAGAGGAACACCGGAGGTGGAAAGTCGTGGCGTCATGGATCGTCCTTAGGGAATGAGGTGGACCAGCCAGTAGAGTATGGGCGAAGCGCCCCAGTCGGTCTTTTTCTTCATCGCCGGCACGTAGACGACGTCTCCCTTTTGCAGGGCGACGTCGGCGCTCAAGTCTTGCTTCTCGAGAGCCTGGTACAGATTGACTTCCGTTATGTGTTGGCTGCCGTCCGCCGCCGTGCGAACCACGCGAATATGATTGAGATCGGCGTTGGCATTAGCGCTGTTTCCGGCCTTTGCAATCGCCATCGAGAGGCGGTCGCCTTCGGCGATCTGCACTTGACCGGGATGATCCACCGCGCCCATCACCGCCACGTTGAACGTCGTCGGTCCGGGCACGTACACGACGTCGCCCTCGGCGAGCGGGTCATCGAGCGAGACGTCGCCGTCATGCAAGAGCCGCTGCAGCGACACGGTCTTGACGGTGGAGCTCGATGCGTTGCCGATGCGCGCATCCGGCATCGGCCCGTCGATCGACGCGATTCCTCCGGCCGACGCAATCGCATCGCTTATACGTCCGCCGGAGCGCAGCTGATATTTCCCGGGGTTTTTCACGTCGCCCAGAACGAGCACCGACGGTTGCGCCAGGGCAACGATGGTAATCGAAACGTTTGGATGACGAACGTACTTCGAAAAGTTCGAGGTCAGCGTCGCGGTCGCCGACGGTATGCTCAAACCTGCCAGTTTGACTCGGCCGATCAGCGGATACGAGATGTAGCCGTCCGGCAGGACCGTCACGTTCTGCGTCAGGTTGCTTTCACCGAAGACGGAAACGTTCAGCTGATCGCCGGGCTGGATCAGCGTTTGCGAGGTGACGGGCTGCGCAGTGTCGGCTCGCGCACACCCGGTTGCGAGCGCTATCGCGCAGGCGGCGGCGAAGACGATGCGCCTGCTCATATCGACCATCCTACGAATCGGGCGGACAGGCGGTCAGAGCGAGAGCGCCCCGGTACGTTAGAGAAAATGGGCGCCGCTTGGGTTAGGGGTTAGTGCGGTGGACCTAATCGCCGGCGAACGGCTTCGAAGAGCAACCCGCCGGCTGCACCACCGCCAACGCCGCAGAGCAGATCGAAGGCCACATCTTCCCATGGCGCAGGATATTGCAGCACCTCGATCGCTGCCGAAAGCAACAGCCCGCCGGCCGCTGCCACGCCTAAACGAGCGTTCGGCCGCGGCGACACGACGAATATGCCGATGATGCCGGCGATCGCAAAGACGACGATGCTCAGCAACTTACGCACCACGATACCGCCGGCGATCGAAAGATGGTAAACGCGTTCGCTCGTGCCCAAGCGCAATGCGAGCACGGCAAACAGCGCGCCGACGAGTATCCAAGCCACGCGCGACCAGCGCATCCCAGCCCTTCATTACCCGAGCGGGTTGCCGCGAAAACTACCAACCTCCAACGGGAAAGCTAGAGCAAGTAAGCGAGCGGGGGTCTTTGATACGACTGGTGCATGCCCACCGTTCGACTCGCGTGGCTGGCGGCCGCACTGTTGTTGCTCCTGGCCGCGCTGGCGCGTCCGGCGGCCTACCGCGTCGCCCGTCACTTCGGATTCGTTGCCGCGCCGCCGCCGCTGCAAGCCGGAGATCGTCTCGTCTTGTCAGGGTTGGACACGCTGGACGGCGCGCCGGTCGATCTGCGCTCGGGCGGCCACCCGATGGTTATCAACATCTTTGCCACCTGGTGTGGACCGTGCAACGCGGAGGTGCGCGACCTTTCGATCGCCGCGCGGACGTTGCACGCCCGGCACATCGAAGTCGTGGGCATCGATAGGGCCGAGCCTTCGGCCGTGGTCGCGGCCTACGCGGCCCGCAATGGACTCGCCTTCCCAATGTACGTGGACCGCGCCGAAATCACCAAGGCGCGACTGTCGGCGCGCTTCATTCCAACGACGGTCTTTGTTAACGCCGACGGTACGATCCGGCGAATCTATGCCGGTCCGTTGGATTCTTCGGCGTTTATTTCGCTGGCAACGTCGCGGAGTTGAGGCATGCCCGGCGTTAAGCGTGCGGTGATCGTCGGCTTCGATTACTACGGACGATTCCTCGCCCGACTGATCAACGAGCGCTCGCAGCGGTGGCGCGCCCGCTTCTATTCTTCGACGCACGTCGATACGGTGCGCGCGTTGTTGGCATCGCGTCGCGCCGACGCGATCATTTCATTTGGCGGCCCCGGGCCGAACCAGGCGCTGGCAACCAGCGCGCGGCGGCAGAACATTCCGGTATTCGTCATTTGGGCCGGGACCGACGTGATTACGGCGCGCAGCGATCCGCAGGGACTCGAGCTGCTCAAACGTTACGGCTTTCTCCATCTCGCCGACGGGCCGTGGCTGGTTGACGAGCTGCGCGAATTGGGGATCAACGCGCAATACGTTCCGGTTACGGCCGTCGACGCGCCCGCGCGGTTGGCACCGCTCCCGTCACGGTTGAGCGTACTGACCTACCTGCCGGAACCGCGGCGCGCGTTCTACGGTGAAGAGCGCATCTACCGGCTCGCGCGCGCATTTCCCGAGGTCGCCTTTCGCGTCGTCGGACGCGGCGACCCGAACCCCGAGGCACCGCCCAACGTCGAGTTTCTCGGCTACGTTCGCACCATGGAACGCCTCATCGACGATTCTACCGCGCTCGTGCGGCTGCCCAATCACGACGGGAAGTCCATGCTCGTCCTCGAGGTGCTGGCGCGCGGCCGGCACGTGCTGTGGAACTATGCCTTTCCCGGGGTCCGTCACGTCGGAGCCGACATGACCGCGCACGACGCCCTTGCACGCTTGATGGACGAGCACAACAGCGGCCGGCTTGCCGGCAATACGGTCGGACATCACTTCGTGCGCGACAATTTTTCGCGCGCCGAACTGGCAGCGCGTTTCGAGGAGGTTCTCGAGCGAGCACCGCGCGCGGTCGCAGCTCGGACGGCCTCGCGCCGCATCGCGATATCGGGGTTGAGCCTTTTCTGCGCACAGGTTGCCGAAGGAATAACTCAGTCCGCGCCGGGTTGGACTCCGAACATGCTGGGGACGAGCTCGAGTTTGGAAGTCGCGACGTCGATGGTGAGTTTAGCGACTGCCGATGTTTGGTATTCGATCGGCGCGCCGATCGGCGATCGCTGGCTGCATTTGTGGGGGCGGATTTTGCGCAAGCCGCGGGTCATTCACTGGGTGGGCAGCGATATCGCTGCCCTGCGCAACAATCGCGGCCTCATCGCTTTTTGCCGGAATCCGCGCGTCGTCAACCTTGCCGAAGTCGAGTGGACGCAGCAAGAACTGCTCGATCTTGGCATTTGTGCGCGGATCGCGCCGCTTCCGCCGCGGGTCGCGAGCGACGGCCCGCTGCAACCGCTGCCCGAGCGGTTCACCGTGCTGCTGTATGTGCCGAAGACGCGCGCGGAGCTCTACGGGCGTCGCGACTACGAGCGTTTGATCGAACGTTTCCGCGACGAGCCCGTGCAGTTCTACGTCGTTGGCGGCGGAACGGTCGCCTATCCCTCGGGCGCGCAGGTACACGACATTGGATGGTCGGGATCGATGCGCGAGCTCTACAAGCGCAGCTCGGCGCTGATACGCTTTACCGACCGCGATGGCCTCTCGCTGATGGTGCTCGAGGCACTCGCCTTGGGGCGCCACGTCCTGTGGAGCAAGTCGTTTCCGCACGTGCGCCGGATCGCAACGTACGAAGAGATGGAGGGCGCGGTCAGCGAGCTGTTGGCTCGCCACCTGCGTGGGGACTTGCAGCCGGTTGCCGACGCGGCGGACTACGTGGGCCGGCATTACGAGTCCGGCTCCTGCATCCGGTCGATCGTGGCCGCTTGGGAGTCGGCATGATACGAGAGCTCACGTTAGACGAATGGTTGGCGTTCGATCGCGAGCACGCCGCGCCGACGTTCTTCGCCCGGCCGGCGTGGGCGCAAGCATTGGCCGATACGAATCCGGCACTGATCGCGTCGGCGTTGCGGGTTACGATTGCGCAGCATAGCGCGATCGTGCCGCTGATGCGTTCAACGAGAAGCCGCTTGCGCTGGAAAGAGTACGTCGGCTTTCCGATGGGCGGCTATACGTGCGTTCTCGACGATTGCGCTCGAGCGTTGGATGGTGCGGCTGCCTCGCACGTTCTGGAAGAAATCGCCAAGCACGCCGATCTACTGCGCGTGATACCGTGGCCGCTCGCCGGCACGGATTCAGCGCGCGCCCGCGCCACCCAGCGCGAAACGGCCGTGATCGATTTGACCGACGGGTACGAAGCGGTGATGGCGCGCATGAACGGGGTGACCCGCCGCATGGCCGGGCAGGCGATGCGTCGCGGGGTGACCTGCGGGCGAGAACGCGGCGCGCAAGCCGTCGACGCCTACTACGCACTGCTGGTCGAAGCAGGACGGCATTGGGGCCTCAATCGGCTGCCGATTTCGCGCCGCTTGTTAGACGCGGTGGCTGCTTTTGGCGGCGACGACGTTCAAGTTTGGTTTGCGTACGTTGACGGGCGCCGGATCGCAGGCGGCATCGTGTTGTTCGGATCGGAAGAGCTGTTCTTTTGGTCGGCGGCGATGCTGGCGGCCGACGGAGGATACCGGCCTAGCAATGCCCTCAACTGTCGCCTGCTGCAAGCTGCTTGCGAGCGCGGCATTCGCTGGTACAACCTTGGGGCCAGCGAAGGATTGCCGGGTGTGCGCCGCTTCAAGCACGATTTGGGCGCGACGGCGCGCCCGTACTTGGAGCTGTCCTTCGCGCGACCGTTAGCGGCGGCATACGTAGGCTTGCGTTCGGCGATGCTTCGCGTCGGAGCGGCACGATGAGCGCGGTGCGGTTGCCAGAGCGATTGCCGCTCTCCGACGTCTATGCGATCCTCGCGGGCGATTGCATAGCGCTGGCGGCCGTCGGCGTTGCTGCCGTCATTCGCCGGCAAGCGCCCGGTGCCGTCGTTCTGCAAGGCGCAACGTTCATCGCGGTGGGGGCGGCTGCCGGTGCATTTTCGCAATCGTTCGCCTTGCGGGCTCGCGATGAGGCCTACTACAGCACTGCCGTCGGGCTGCTCGCTGCGCCGATAGCGCTCGGTGCTGCGGCGTATCTCCACCTATCGCTGCCGTTAGCCGCTTTGGCAGTGGCCTCGGTTGCGGCAGTCGACGGCGTGTGCCGTACGATTCGAACTGCCGCGCGCAGGCGTGGAACGGCAACGGCCGATTGTTTGAAGGTAGACGACGCCGGTCGCAGCCGCGTCCGTTCGACCGCGCACCGCGCGATCATGCGCGGGCTCGATCTTGGGCTTGCGCTGGCAGGTGGAATCATCGCGGCCCCGGCGTCGCTCGCCATTGGAACGCTGGTCTACGCTT
>JBPYDW010000055.1:0-4923 GCA_051986335.1 Vulcanimicrobiaceae bacterium
GTTCCCGTTCGCAAGGCGCCGCAACCCACCCGCGTTGCCGCAACCGGAACCGAGGATAGCTCGATACCGGTATGGCGCCAAGGCGGCGGCGGTGCCTTGAGCGTCGTCCATGAGAACCACACCGTAATGCAGCCGGTCACGCCACCGGTTTCGCAAGTGACGACGGTTGCGATTGCGCCGTCATACGCCACCCGCGATCCCGCGCCGATCGGCGGCGAGACCGCGATCAATCCGAATCCGCCCGAAATCGCCTACGCGCAAGGCGCCGCCGGCACGACGGTCTTCGAAGTTATGATCGACGAGCGCGGCAATCCGACGAAATGCACCATCACCAAATCGTCCGGCTTCTTGGCGCTGGACAAGTCGGTCTGCGACGCTGCGATGAACGCTCACTATACGCCGCAAACGGTGAACGGTAAGGCACAGCCGGGTGTCTACCGCGATGCCTTCACCTTCCGCGACAACGGCGGCGACTAGCTAACCGACGTAGGTCGCGACAGCGACCGGCGCATTGTCATCCTGAGCGCGAGCCCCTCGACTTCGCTCGGGATAAACTCCGCGAGCAGTCGAAGGACCGCCGCTACCACCGCATAGATACAGGGACCCACAAGAGCGCGGCGTATGTCGAGGCAGCAATAGCGATGTCGACGTGCATCTACCGCTTCGCACGCGATCTGCGCCTCGACGATCATGCCGGCTTGGCCGCAGCCGCTGCCATCGGCGAAATCGTGCCGGTGCTGATCCTGGATCGCGAACTCGAAGCAAGTCTGGCGACCTGTCCGCCACGGGCGGCGTTCTTTTGCGCGGCCGTTGCCGAGCTGGACGCTGCATTGCAGGCGCGCGGTGCGTCGCTGATCGTGCGCCGCGGCGAAGCGAGTGCGCAGCTGCAGCGCCTCGCTCGCGAAGCGAGGGCGGTCGGCGTTGTTTGGGCGGCAAGCTATCACGGTGCCGGTGCGCGTGCCGACACCCAACTGCAATCCGATCTCGAAGAGGCGGGACTTCGCGCCGGCATCGTGCACGATGCGCCGGCGATCCCGCCCGAAGAGACGACGTCGGCGCGTGCCGGAACCGGCAACGGATATCGCTCCTTCGTCCCCTATCTGACGGTCTGGCGCGAATGCGCGCCGCATTCATACGAGGCGCCGCTGCTGGTGCAGTTCGCCGCAAACCCTCTGACCAGCGAGAAGCTCCCGCGTGCCGAGGACTACGGCGGCAAAACACTCGACGGGCTGCCGGACGCGCAGCAGAAGCTCGAGCGGTTCCTGCGTGGGCCCGCACTTGCCTATGCCGTGGCGGCGAACGTTCCGGCCGACGATAGCACCTCGCACCTTTCGGCGCATCTCGCGTTCGGCACCATCGCCGCTCGGCGGGTAGTGCGCGCCGCGCTCGAACGCGGAAACGATCCATTTCTGCTCATCGAGGAGCGTGCGTCGCTGCGCTTGTTCCTACGCTCGCTGGCGATGCGCGACTTCTTTTTGCAGCTCGCCTGGTACCACGGTGCAACGGACGATGCGGCGCTGCAAGCGCGGATGCGCGGCTTTCAAATGCGGGCGACCCATTCGGCCTTGGAAGCGTGGCGCGAAGGACGCACCGGCTATCCGCTGGTCGATGCCGGCATTCGCCAATTGCACGCCACCGGCTGGATGCATCCGCGGGTACGCTCGGTGGCGGCGTCGTTTCTGTGCTTCGATCTGGGAGTCGATTGGCGCGTGGGTCGCGCCGAGTGGGAGCGTTACTCCATCGACGATGAACCGGCGCTGGCAACCGGGAACTGGCAATGGATCGCCGGCGTTGGTGCCGACATGGCGCAGTATCCGCGCATCTTCAATCCGGAGAAACAGCGGCGGCGCTTCGATCCGGCCGGCGCCTACGTACGCAAGTGGGTTCCCGAACTGGCGCATGTCCCGATCGTGCCCGGCACGATGCGCGTCGCCGACACGCAGACGGAGCTTCCGTTATACTCGCAGTCGGCGTACCCGCTACCGGTGGTTGACCACGAACGCGAAGCGCGCGAGTATCTCGCGCGCTATCGTGAGTTCTTTTTAAAAGGCGCGACGGTCCGAAACGTTACGAACTAACCGGCAAGTGCTCGTCGACCCAATCGCTGAGGATTGGGATGCGCACTTCCTCACCCTGCCAGGTGCGGATGCCGTAGTAGACGCTGGCGACCAAAAACGTCGGGATCAGCAGTGCCATCATGATATCTGCGGATCCGGCGATCGTCGGAATCATGATGTTGCTCATCACCGACAAAACGCCCCACATCGCCGCGACGCCGAGGTTCAAACCCAGCGCCAAGTACGCTTGACGGCGCAGCAACGGCGATTGCTTGCGGTCGAAGAGTGCCAGCAAGGCCAACGGGAAGAGCGGGAACCCGAGCGCCACCAGCGCGCGCGATTCTGGCGCATCGGTGGTTTGCACCGACGTGCGCGTCACTCTGGTTGCCGGTTGCTGCGGGGGCGGTGGCGGTTCCGGACGGTAGCCGTAGTAGGGCGTGCCGACGCGGCCTCCAAGGGGTTGACGGGCGGCCGTGGCCTCGTCGATCTTCGCCGCTAACCGGCACGATGGGCACGAGCCGTTCTCGTCGCGACACGTCGCACAGATCGGCTTGCGGCAATCCGCACATGCGGCGACCGACGGCACATTCGAATGGAAGAAGCAGTCCATGATCTTTGTTGACTCCGCACTCTCGGAGGCCGTGCCTCCGTGTCTCACTGTGAGTTACCGGGCACGGGCGAAGAGGTTTCATGCCGGGAGCCTCGCAAGACCGATGCGCCGATGGACCGTTTAGCGACCCTGCGCCGTATCTGGCGCGAAGCGCGGCCGTATACGCCGCAACTCGTGCTCGCGCTGTTCCTGGGCATCCTCGCCGGCCTGACGAACCTGGTGCCGCCCTGGTCGTTCGGCCGCCTCGTCAACTGGCTGAAGGACCCTCGCGGCTACGACCAGCACGCGCAGCAAATCTACACTGCGGCGATGGCGGCCGCCACGGCCCGCGGCGACCAGGCCGGCTACCTCTACGCCTCGCTCGCTCGCTGGCTCGACCTGCACCTGCTCTACGTTTCGCTGGGAACGATCGCCGCGGCGCTGATCCTGGGCGCGGTGGCAACCTATTTTCAGACCTACCTGACGGCCTGGTGCGGCCAACACTTGATCGCTAACCTGCGCGTCCGCCTCTTCGAGCGCGTGCTGCGCTTGCCGCTCGGCGAGTTCGATCGCTGGCGTCCGGGCGAACTGGTGGCGCGCTTCTCGTCCGATCTGCAGATCATGACCGACGCGGTATCGATCTCCTTGCCGCAGATGATCGTCGCGATCGTCACCTTCGTCTCGTCGCTAGCCTACCTGATCTACTTGGACTGGCTGCTGACGTTGGTGCTGCTCATCGTCGCACCGCTGGTCTCGGTAATTGTCTCGCGCTTTCAGAACTTGATCTCGACCAGCACCAAACGCACCCAGGCGCGCATCGCCGACCTGTCGGCTAACCTGATCGAGGTACTGCAGGGCCAGCGCATCGTCAAAGCCTTCGGCCGCGAGAGTTTCGAAGTTGGGCGCTTCAAGAATCGCAACGAAGACCTCTTCGGCGCCTATCTGAAGAACACGCAGTTCATCAACATGCAGCCGCTGATCATCGGACCGGTCATGATCGTCTCGGTGGTCGTGATCGTCTGGCTCTCGGTGCGTGAGGTGCTTGTCGGCCGTCTGGATCAAGGGCTGATGTTCACCTACTGGCTGCTGCTGGTCAATTTGGTTAACCCGATCAACCGGCTCGCCGCATTCTTCGGCGACATCAGCAAAGCGATCGTCGGAGCTGGCCGCGTCTTTGAAATTCTGGACCTGCCGATCGAGCAGCCGGACCGGCCCGATGCAGTATCGTTGGGCGACGTTCGCGGCCGCATCGGTTTCGAGCACGTAACCTTCCGCTATGCACCCGGTGAGGCGCCGGCGCTCGACGACATCGATGCCGTCGTCGAAGCCGGCGAAATCGTCGCGCTCGTCGGTCCAAGCGGTGCCGGGAAGACGACGCTGGTGAATTTGGTGCCGCGATTTTATTCGCCGCAGAGCGGCCGGGTGACGATCGACGGAACCGATATCGCCGGTGTGAAGCTCGCCAACATTCGCAGCGCCATCGCCATCGTTCCGCAGGATATACAGCTGTTCCGCGGCTCGATCTTCGACAACATTCGTTATGGGCGCTTGGACGCCGGCGACGACGAGATTCGTGCGGCGGCGCGCGAAGCCAACGCCGAAGAGTTCATTCTGCAGCTCCCCGAAAAGTATGCAACCGAAGTGGGCGAGCGAGGCGTCCGGCTTTCGGGCGGCCAGCGGCAACGCATCGCCATCGCGCGCGCTATCTTGCGCGACCCGCGCATCCTCATTCTCGACGAGGCCACCAGCGCGCTGGATAGCCACTCGGAGACCCTAATCGAGCAAGCGTTGGACCGGCTTCTTCCGGGCCGAACGACGCTGATAATCGCCCACCGTCTTTCCACTATCCGGCGAGCCAACCGAATATTTTACATTGAGGGTGGACGCATCGTCGAACGCGGCGCGCACGACGATTTGCTCGCGCGACGCGGTGCGTACGCGCGTTTACACGCCACACAATTCTCCGGAGCATCGCAAATCGCGCCGTAAATTACCCTCGCGTTACTCGGAAGAGTAAGCGTACGTCACGCAGTAAACTTCGCTGCGAACGTCTAAGCACGCGCGCAACTAGACACTCACCACGCGCCACGGAGGGCAATAGATGCTCGTTCTGAGTCGCAAGATAAACCAGTCTATTATGATCGGCGACAACGTTCGCATCGTCGTGGTCGCGGTCGATCGCGATCAAGTCAAGCTCGGCATCGAAGCGCCGCGCGAAATCCCCGTGCACCGCTCCGAAATTTATGACGAGATTAACAAGACGAACGGATCGGTCAA
>JBPYDW010000056.1:0-3974 GCA_051986335.1 Vulcanimicrobiaceae bacterium
TTCAACGCCGCCGAGGTGTACGCTTCCACGACCACGACGTACGCCTTCAATCCGCGTCTCGCATTCGTCTACAATCTCACTCGGAACGACGTGCTCCGCCTCGCGGCAGGCTCGGCAGTTACGCAACCCTACGCCTCGATGGTCTTCACGCCGGCAGCGCTCGTTGCGCCCGGATCCTTACCCGGCAACATCAACTGCACCGGCCTTACGATTATCGGATCGGTCGGCAATCCAACGTTGCTTCCGGAGCGCGCCAACGACGTCGACATCAGTTACGGTCACCACTTCGGCTTCGACTCGCTCATCCAAGCGTCGGCCTATAGCGAGAACGTCAACAGCAAGATCTTTCCCGAGCCGATCAACGTCAACACGCTCCCGCCGGGTTTCATCGACACGTCCAAGTACCAGCCCGTCGTCGACGCGCAGTGTCCGGGCGGAGGGGCGCTCGGCGTCAACTCGTATCGCAACATCGGGCGTCTTCTCGCACAGGGAGTCGATATTCAGGGGCGGCAGCGGCTGTCGCACCGGTTCTTCTTCGATTACAGTTACGGAATCGAGACTTCGGTACTGAAATCAGCCGATGTCCTTTTGCTCGAAAACAATCCGACGTACATTATCGGCGCCCAGCTTCCCGGCGTTCCCGTGCATAAATGGCAGGTGTCCGCCGATGGGACCGTTGGGAACAACATCGATCTTCGACTGACCCAGTACTACGTCGGGGTGAACAACTCGAAGAACACGACCGCGTATAACTACGGCGAGCTCAGCGCCAGTGCACCGTTTGGACCCGGCCGTTTCAACGTGGCTATTTGGAACGTCTGGAACCAGTACGCGCAGTGGAATGGACTGATCGGCTATGGAGTGCCGCTGGCCCTCAATCGCTATGCGACCCCGGCAGAATATGCTCCGTACATCGGCTCCGGGGCGACCGAGTCATACGGGATCCCGCCGCGCCAGATCTATTTCTCCTACACGTTTTTGCTGAAACAACAATAGGGGAGAATTCGGGCCGGGCCTAGCCAAGAGTTCGCCCGAATCGAGGCGTACTTTGCCGTATGCGCTCGAAGGTCATGACGCTGATCTGGGGCCTGGTGGCGTTCGTCGTCGTATGGCTCCTAGGTTTTGCGCCGCAATTCTTGCTCTACGCGCACGTCCCGTACGCCGTTGTCTTCTTCCTGGAGGGCGCCGTCAGCGCGGCCGGATTCCTTTTGTACGTTCGTCTGGTCGAGAAGCGCCCGGCCACGGAGCTGTCATCATTTCGGTGGCGGCTGCTGCCCCTCGGGGCGCTGGTCGGCGCGGGCTTCTTCGCCCTGCTGATCGGCATCCTCATCGTCACCGGTCACTACCGGATCGATTCGCTCGCTCTGCCGTCGCGGTGGTTCGGCGCGATAATCTTCGCGCTGGGAACGGCAATCTGGGAAGAGGTGACGTTTCGCGGGCTCCTTTTTCGGTCGATCGAGCGTGCGGCTGGGACGTGGGTGGGCGTTGCGGTTTCGGCGCTGGTCTTCGGCGCCGTACATGGCCTCGATCCAAACGCCTCGATCCTGGCGTCGCTGGCGATCGTCGTTGAGTCGGGCTTGATGCTAGCGATGGCGTACGTGTTCACGCGAACGCTGTGGTTTCCGATCGGCATTCATTTCGGCTGGAACTTCACCGAGGATTACCTCTTCGGTATTCGCGTGTCGGGGCACGCGCCGCGGCCCTCGATCTTTACGGGCTCGCTCTACGGAACGCCAACGTTCACGGGCGGCAGTTTTGGCGTCGAAGCGGCGCTACCATCGGTCTTACTCGGCTGCGCCGTTGCCGCGGTTTTCGTGTGGCTTGCGTACCGCAACCGCGAGATCGTACCGCTGCGCGCGGCAAGCTAGGTTGCAGCGCTACGAGCCCTAGCGGGTGCCGGCGCGAAACGCATTTAAATACCCGCGCATGAAAAAGCCGCTTCTTTTTGTTGTCGCTTCCTTGCTTTTCGTGTCGCCGCTGGCGACGCATGCCGCAGGTCCGCAAAATCCTGTGCAGCAGCTGCTGAGCAAGCTCGCATGGCGAAGCATCGGGCCGTACATCGGCGGCCGCGTCGTCGCCGTCGCCGGCGTGCCGAGCAATCCGAACCTGTTCTACATGGGCGGCGTCCAAGGTGGCGTCTGGCGCAGCACCGACTACGGGCTTAGTTGGACCAACATCAGCGACGGCAAGATCCCCGGCACGGCCCAGACCATCGGCGCCATCGCAGTCGCTGAGTCCAACCCGAACGTCATCTATGCCGGAAGCGGCGAGGACGATATTCGCCAAGACGTCGACACGGGCGACGGCATCTTCAAGTCGACCGACGCGGGGAAGACGTGGCACTACGCCGGCTTGCGCGAAACGCGTTCCACAATGGCCCTCGTGATCCACCCGAAGAATCCCGATATCGTCTACGCTGCGTCGATGGGGCACATCTTCAAGCCGAACCCCGAGCGCGGTGTGTTCAAGACGACCGACGGTGGCCAGACCTGGCGCAAGGTCTTATTTGTCGATAGCAACACCGGCGCCGTCGACGTCGTGATGGATCCGCGAAATCCGCAGATCCTCTACGCGGCGATGTGGCAGGCGCAACGCGTACCCGGAAAACTAACCAGCGGCGGCCCGGGCAGCGGCCTCTACAAAACCACCGATGGCGGCGCGCATTGGACGAACCTCTCGCGCAATCCCGGATTTGCGCGCGGCGTGCTCGGCAAGATCGGCGTTGCGGTTGCGGCCAGCGACCCGCGCGTCGTGTACGCCATCGTGCAGGCGAGCCAAGGCGGGATCTTTCGCTCGACCGACGGCGGCGCAACCTGGCGGCAAACGAACAGTCAAATGAAACTGCGCCAACGAGCGTTCTACTACACGGCGATCTTCGCCGACCCAACGAACGCGAAAGTTGCGTTCGTACCGCAGGTCGACGGCGTCTTCAAAACCACCGACGCCGGCGTCACCTGGAAAGCGATCATGCCGCCCGGCGACCATCACATCATCTGGATCAATCGGCGCAACCCGAAGATCTTGCTGGAGGGTGACGACGGAGGCGCAACCGTTTCCACCGACGGCGGCGCCACCTGGAGTACCGAGAACAACCAGCCGACCGGGCAATTCTATCACGTTGCGCTCGACGATCAATTTCCGTTCCATGTCTACGGCGCGCAACAGGACGACGGCGCCTTCGAAGGCCCGAGCGCGAGCGCCAAAGGATTCATTGCCCTCGGTGACTGGTTCGCGCTCACTGCGGGCGAGAGCACCTACCTCGCGCCCCAGCCGGGAAACCCAAACGTAAGCTACGGCGGCGCCTATTACAGCGTGCTCTTTCGCCAAGACATGGCGACGGACGACGTGCATAACGTGAGTCCGTATCCACTGTATCTGTCGGGATCGCCGGCCAGCGAGCAGCGCTACCGCTTTGGTTGGACGCACCCGATCTTGTTCTCGCCGGCAAATCCGAAGGAGTTGCTGTTGGCGGGCCAGGTCGTGTTCTCCAGCACCGATTCCGGCAACACTTGGAGCGTGATAAGCCCGGACCTTACTCGCAACGATCCAAGCACCGAAGGCAACAGCGGCGGACCGGTCGACTTCGATCAAACCGGCGCCGAGATTTTTCCCGATATCCAGTCGCTTGCAGCATTCCCGCTCGACGCTAGCGTCATTTGGGCCGGCTCGGCTGACGGGCTCGTGCACGTCACCCGCGATCACGGTAAAAACTGGGCCCTAGTGACGCCGCCGGAACTCCCGCAATGGGCACAAATCACTTCGATCGAGCCCTCGCACACCTCGGCCGGCACCGCGTACCTGACTGCTTCCCGCTACTGGTACGACGATTACCATCCCTACATCTACGAGACGACGGACTACGGCGCGCATTGGTATGCGATCTCGAGCGGTTTGCCGGCGGACCAGTATGCGTTCGTCGTCCGCCAAGATCCGCGCCAACCGAACCTGCTGTTTGCCGGAACGCGCAGCACCGT
>JBPYDW010000057.1:0-2746 GCA_051986335.1 Vulcanimicrobiaceae bacterium
GGGCCGCATTTCGCTGCAATACGACGTGCGGCCGATCACGCATCTGCTGGTACTCGACGCGTTGCTCGAGGGCAACTGGCGCGCAGCCGGCGATGCACTGTGGCATCTGGTGCTGCCGGCGCTGACGTTGGGTACGATCCCTTTGGCGATCATCGCCAAGATCACGCGCAGCGGCATGCTCGACGTGTTGCGCAGCGACTACGTGCGCACCGCTCGGGCCAAAGGGTTGGCGAACTGGTCGGTGATCGTGCGCCACGCACTGCGCAATGCGCTAGTGCCGATCATCACCATCGTCGGCCTGCAGACCGGACTGCTGCTGGGCGGGGCGGTGCTGACGGAGAATGTGTTCGCCTGGCCGGGAGTTGGGAGGCTCGCCTTTGAAGCGATCAGCAACCGCGATATGCCGCTGATCAACGGTTGTATTCTCCTATTCGCCGCCGCGTTCGTCATCGTCAACGCGGTGGTGGATATTCTGTACGTTGCCGCCAATCCACGAATTAGCTATGGCCACTAATATCGTCACAGCGATCGGCTCTTGCTCGCGCAATTCGCCCCACCTTGTCATCCTGAGCGCGAACGAAGTGAGCAGTCGAAGGACCGTCACCAAAATCAGGCCTCTGGCCCCAATTGTTGGAACCGTCCTGCTCGCGGTGATCGCGTCGAGCGCGTCAGCGCGGGGCGACGCCCCGGCAGTGGGCGTGCCCGTGCTCGAGTCGAGCGTGCATCAGCCGCTTCCCGAGCAATATCTCTCGGTCAAGGCAAAGGACCCGTGGAGCTTAACCCGCGCGTTCGTCCTCTCGCCGGTTCCACAGCAGGCAACGCTGTATGTCGCCGCCCCGCAGCGGGGCAATGCCGCTGAAAGTTTGCAGATCGTGATTAACGGGCAGTCCATCGGCGGCTCCGTCGGAAAAATCACCGGCGGCATCAAGCCCACGCTGTTGACGCAAAACGTTCGGCCATACTTGAAGCCGGGGCGCAACGAGCTCGCAATTATGGCGGCCGGAGCCGACCGCGTTGCGGTAAAGCTGGTTCCCGCAGCACTCGGCGTGTCGGCATCTCCGCTAGTCATCAGCGACGGAAGTTGGACGGCAAACGGACCGATCGTTCAGCGCGGCAGCATCGAGTCGTATCCAAATCTGATGTGGAACGACGACGCCGCCATGTACCAATGGCCCGGGTACGATGGCATCTCGCCGTATTTAACTCGCACGAACGCTGAGCCGGTAATGACCGATCCCACCGCGGGTAACCCACAGCGGCTCGTTCTCGACTTCGGCCAAGAGACGAACGGCCGTTTGCAAATCGATTCGCACGCTGACAAAACGCTGCTCCTAACCGTCGCCTATGGCGAATCGCTCGAAGAAGCGCAGCAGCATCCGTATTTGGGAACGGTCACGGTGCGCGTTCTGCCCGGCACGCAGGCCTTCGGGCCGAAGAGCGCCTTCCGCTATGCAGTGGTGACGTTACCCGCCGGCGTCTCGCCGGCCGACGTGAGCCTATCGCTCGACGCGATCTCGTATCCGGTCACGTACGTCGGCTCGTTCACCTCATCGGATCCACTGTTGAACCGAATCTGGCAGGTCGGCGCGAACACCGCGCACCTGTGCATGCAAGACTCGATTTGGGATGCGCCCAAGCGCGACCGCGGCAACTGGTCCGGCGATCTCAACGTGAGCGGCTTGGTCATTGACGACGTCTTCGCCGATCGCTTTTTGATGAAGAAGACGCTCGATGCCTTGATCGCCGATGCCGGCAATCCGCCGACGCAAGACGTCAACGGTATCCCCGGCTACTCGGCATTCTGGGTCATGAACCTCGCCGAATATTACCGCCACACCGGCGACCGCGACTACCTATCTGCCAAACACGACCAGCTCGTGAATCTGCTCGGCTATATGCGCGGCGAGCTCGACAGCGGCAACGTCTTTGCCGATACGCGCAAGGCCTGGTCGTTCGTCGACTGGTCCCCGCAACTCGACGGCTATACGCCGGAAGCGCGCCGTGCGGCCGACTTCGAGTTCATCAAAGCGTTCAGCGATGCGGCGTGGCTGTTGCGAGAATTAGGCGATGCGGCCAACGCGCAAACCTACGATTCCCTCGCGAACGCGATGCGCGACGCGGCGCGCTCGCAGCTATACGATGCGACGAGCGGTGGCTACGGCTCACGCTGGCAACCCAATGCCTTTGCGATCTACGCCGGTGTCGCCACGCCGCTGCAAGCAGCGGCGATCTGGCAAAACGTCCTCTCAAGACCGTCGAGCGCGATCGTCTCGCCGTACTACGCGTATTACGTCATCACCGCGATGGCGCAAGTGAATCACCGGGACGCTGCGCTGGCGTTCATTCGCAAGTATTGGGGAGGCATGATCGCCGAGGGCGCGACGAGTTTTTGGGAAGCCTACGATCCCAGTTGGCCCAAGGTGGACTATCATCGGCACTTGCAGGCGGACGACGACCAGGGCTACTTCGTGAGTTTGAGCCACGGTTGGTCGTCCGGACCAACGGCGTGGCTCATGGCACAAGTTCTCGGCATTCACCCCGACGATGCAGGCTTCGCCCGCACTTCCATACGTCCCGATCTTTCCGGGCTCGCGTGGGCCAAGGGTAGCGAAGCGACGCCGCAGGGCAAGATCGGCGTGAGTTATCGAGCCGGCAGCGTCTTCCGCGCGGTTATCACGCTGCCGGCGGGCGTCGTTGCCTACGTTTCAATGCCGGTGCGATCGTTGAACGGCAAAGTGCTGGTGGA
>JBPYDW010000058.1:0-2557 GCA_051986335.1 Vulcanimicrobiaceae bacterium
GCGGCGGCCGGTCCTTTGGTGATGAGCATGACGATGTATCGTATCATCGCCAGCAACAGGATGAAGATGAATCCGCCGAACACGAACAACACGAAGATCAGGAAAATGACCCAGGGGCTGATGTCCAGACCGCCGTTGTCGGCATCGTCGCCGGTGTCCACCGGTGCAACGTTTCGGCCGATCTGCGAAGCATACGACGGCGTGATCGTCACCAGCATCTGATCCACGCCGCCTTGAATCGCGCGGTCGAAGTCGCCGGCCCGCGCCGCGGGAAGGATCGTCTTACTGACGATCTGTGACGCTTGCGCATCGGTGAGGTCGCCCTCGAGGCCGTACCCCACTTCGATGCGCACTTTGTGATCCGCCATGAAAAGGAACAAGATCGCACCGTCGTCGCTGCGCTTGCGGCCGACGCCCCATTTTTGGGCAACCGTCGACGTCCAATCTTCGAGCTGAGAGTCGCCGGTTGTGTCGCCGATCCAAACGATCACTTGATGCCCGGTCGCGTGCTCGTATGCGGCCAGTTGCGCGTTCAGGCTCGCGCGCGTCGTCGACGAGAGCACGCCCTTCGGATCGGTAACGTATTGGGTGGGTTTTGGCGGCACGACGACCTGTGCGCGAGCCAGCGTCACCGTTGCCGCCGCTACGAAGATCGCGAGAAGAACGCGTTTCACCAACTGCCCGATGCTCCGCCCCCGCCGAAGTCTCCCCCGCCCGCATCGAAATCGTCGTCGCTGCCGCCGCTGCTGCTCGAGTCGTCACCCGAAGACGACGACGAGGACGACACCCACGAGCCGGAGCCGCCGGAAACAGCGAGCTTGCGCCCGCGGCGATTGACGCCGATCACCAGCGCGACGAGCAGTCCCATCAGGATCAGCGGGAACACCAGCGTCGAGATGATGACGACGAGATCGATCGGACGGATCGTGTCACCTCGCGAAGGTGCGGGGGGCGGGTTCTTCAGCGCCGCCCGAAAGCCGGGTGTGATCGCCAGCAGCATCTGCTCGGTGCCCTGTTGCACGGCACCGTCGGTATCCCCGGCCCGCATCTTGGGGCGAATCGTGCTGTCGATGATCTTCTGCGAGGTCGCGTCGGTCAAGCTACCCTCGAGTCCGTAGCCGACCTCGATGCGGACCTTGTGATCCTTCATAAAGAGGAAGAGGATCGCGCCGTCGTCCTTGCCGGCGCGGCCGATCTTCCACTGATGCGCGGCTTGAACCGTCCATTCTTCGAGCGGCGTGTCGCCGGTGGTGTCGCCGATCCAAACGATCACCTGGTGTCCGGTCGCGCGTTCGTACGCGCGCAGCTCGGTATCGAGCGTCGTGCGCGTCGTCGCTGAGAGAGCGCTCTGCGTGTCGGTTACATAGTGCGTCGGCGTCGGAGGAACGGTCTGCGCGTAGGCAATCCATGGCGCGGCAAAGAGCGCAAGCGCAATTCCCGGCGAGGTCAGGCGAACGCTACTCACTATTAGGCGGGAAAGTACAGGTGCAACTGATCGCCGATCCGCGCCACCGCGAGACAGACGCCCGGCTCGTACTCGCTACGTTCGAAATGCGGTCGCATCTCGTCGATCAGCTTCTGCCAGAAGTCGGCGCCGACGCGTTCGTGCAAATCTGCGTCGCCGATCACTGCGAACTTGTGCGCGTCCGGAGCGACCAGGACGAGCGCGCCGTTGTGCGTCTCGCTGTGATGCAGGCGGCGGCGGAGGAACTCGGCCTTGGCACGCTCCAGCGCATTGACTTCGGTGTCCGGCACGAAGCGTACCCAGATTCGGCCCGTCGTTCCGGCCTCCGCATCGCGAATCGCCCGTTTAATGCGAGCCCGGTCGAAATGCTTCAGGTCAAGATACTTCAATGGAAGTTGACTTGCGGCGCGTTCTGGGCCGCCGGCTGTGCCTGGAAGTAGGGCTTTTCATTGAACCTCGAACCGAACACGCCGGCGATAAAGACGGTCGGTGCCGTATTGCGTCTGGTATTAAAGGTTTGTGCGACCTCGTTGTACCTGCGGCGCTCGACGGCGATGCGATTTTCAGTGCCTTCGAGCTGCGCCTGCAGTGTCGCGAAATTCGCGCTGGCTTTGAGGTCGGGATAATTTTCGGAAACCGCCAGCAAGCGGCTCAGCGCGGAGCCGAGCGTATCCTGCGCCTGCTGATACTGGGCAAAGGCCTTGGGATCGTTCAACGCATTCTGCACGACTTGCGGCGAGATTTGCCCCACCGAGGCACGCGCTTGAGCGACGCCCGTATACGTGCTTTTTTCGAAGTTGGCCGCGCCCTGTACGGTGGCCACCAGATTGGGAACCAGATCGTAACGGCGCTGATAGACGTTCTGCACCTGCCCCCATTGCGCTTGGACCTGCTGATCTAGCGTGACCAACGAATTGTAAGTGGCGAATATCCAGATGGCGACGATCGCGCCCAGCGCGAGCGCAATCCATAAGGCGTAGGAAGGACTCCGCTGCTGCTGTTGCATAGCCGCCGGGGTTTGCGCGGGGCGGCCTCCGCACCTGCGCCGAAGGAGCACGCCATGAAACATCTTGCTGCAATCGCGCTCGCCGG
>JBPYDW010000059.1:0-2060 GCA_051986335.1 Vulcanimicrobiaceae bacterium
TCGCCTATCGGCTCGCGTTCGAGCTGGGCGAGCCGGTCGTTGCCGGGCTCGCGCACGGCATCGACGCCGCAGCGCATCGCGGAGCGCTCGACGCAGGCACGCCGACCGTTGCCTTCGTCCCATACGGCTTTGGTGCGACCGATCCGCCCGATCACGTCGAGCTCGAAAGTGCGATCGTCAAAGCCGGCGGCGCGATTGCAACGCTGCTACCGCCCGGAACGCCCGCCTCGCAAGAATCGCGGGTCGCGCGCGACCGTCTCCAAGCCGAGCACGCGCGGGCGGTGGTGCTGATTTGCAGCGAGATCGGCGGCGGCGCGCTTTATACGATGCAATTCGCTCGCGAGCTTGAGCGTTCCAGACTTGCGCTCTCACCGCCCACTTCAGCGTCCGCCGCGCCGGTCTGGGCGGGCAACCTCAAATGCATCGCAGAGGGTGCCACGCCCTTGCCGTTCGACGTCGAAGCGGCGCTCGCGATTATCTCACGATCAGCGAAGCCGTAATTTTAAAACGGTCACGGGGGTACGCGCCAGCCTTGCGCGAATCTTAAGAGCCGGCATTACTCCGACTACACTTTCTCTGCTACTGCGAAGGAGCGTTTCTATGCGATTGTTATCGGCAGCGCTGTGTACGATGGTCGCCGGCGCGTTACTCGCGAGCTGCTCCGGCAGCACTTCACAAACGAACGGCGGCGGGGCGAGCACCGTACCGGTCGCGCCGATGAGCCGCCACCATCACACCAAACCGGTCTGGGCGTTCCCGGCGAATTACATCGATGACGGCCACGTCGTGCAGCTCAGATACCATCAAGTCTTGGCCAAAATTCGCGGACTCGGCGGAAGCTATCCCGCCAAGGGGATCTACGTGAACGAGTTTTACGGCCCGGGCCCGATGGGGTATCCCTTGCCCAATAAGGCAAACGGCGCGCCGTTCTGCACCGTTGGGACCGGTAGCGGCGCGGATGTGAACGGCATCGCCGTTGACGGCAAGGGCAATCTCATGACGCCGGTCGCGGTCAATGCCTCGGGGCAGAGGGGCGTCGACGTCTGGCAGGGACCCGGCATGTGTGGAGCAATGCTGGGAAGCTTCACCGATCCATACGGGCAACCGTCGGATGCCTTCAGCTTTGATGCGGCAAATGGAACGATCCTCGTCTCGAATATCTTCAACAACTCCAGCCAGCCCGGAAGCCTGGCCATCTGCACGCTCTCCGGCGGATGCACGGCCGATCTAACGAACGCCGCCATGTATAAAGTCGCCGGTGGCGTGATGGATAAGAGCGGAAACTGCTGGGCTTCAGCCGAGACCACGGCCGGCGCCGCGACGCTGACGTATTTCGCGGGCTGCACCGGAGCGGGCGTACAAGCCACCGGTTTCATGAACACCGACTACGGCAGCCTCGAGTTTGACCGAGCCGGCAACTTAGTCTCCCTCGATAAAGCCGGTCTGCAGCTCTGGGTCTATTCCGGCTGCAATCCCGCCTGCACGCTCGTTGGCGGACCTTTCCCAATGCAAGGTCTATCCGTTTTCGGCGCGCTGAATAAGCAATCGATGACATTCACGGCCGGCGACCAGCAGAACGGTCAAGTGGACGTCTATCTGTACTCGCCGACGTCGGTAACGTTCCTCTATAGCTTCAACAACGGCCTCTCTCCCAGCGGCAAAATCGAAGGCGTAGCCGTTGATCCCGCCGCAGCGATGAGAAAGTAACGCACAAGACAAGCGGGATGACCCGATTCGGTCATCCCGCTTTTTTTATAGGTCTGGCGCGAGGCCGACGTCTATCGACGTCTCAAAAGTTCGAGACCATGGTAGACCAAGCTGCATCGCAGCGATGTGATACCCTGGGTCGAGCTGCGTGAGAATCGCCGCCGCGTAACTCCAGAGCAACGCGCGGTCGCGTTGCGTCATCGCCGCGGCGACCTCGGGCGCGAGCAGCGAGTGGTCGGTGATGCCCTGCGCGGCAAGCGTCGCGTTGAGGTCCGGCCGAACCTCGTCGTGGAATGCATAATCGTCCAAGAAGAGCACGAAGGTGAACGTACGATGCGCGAGCGAGTCGTAGG
>JBPYDW010000060.1:0-6512 GCA_051986335.1 Vulcanimicrobiaceae bacterium
GAGCCAAAAGCGCTGGCAATGTACGAAAAATGGGCTATTTCTTGCGTTTCGTACGCATTGGAGGCTTCGTGCGTCGTTTACTTCGCATGTAAGGGGTCGGGGGTTCGAGTCCCCCCATCTCCACCAATTTTTGAAGCCTCGGGCACTTTACTACAGTCTATTTTACAGCCTATTTTGAAAAGGGGCTTCATGAGGCCAACAGCCCTTCAATAGCGTCTGCTGCAAGGCTGTCTGCGCCGTCTAAAACGTGGCCGTACCTGTCTAGTGTCATTCTCGTCGTCGCATGACCGAGACGGCTTGAGACTGTCTTGACGGGGACTCCGTTCTGCAGTGCTAGGGTGGTCATCGAGTGTCTGAGTCCGTGAATCGTCATTCCCTTAACACCTGCGGCTTCGCATATCGGAGCGAAGTCACGTTGACGCAGGTTTGAGCGTCTAGGGGGACACGCTCAGAAATTGGGTGGCTAAAATTTTTGTCCGTTAGGCTTTATGGGAAGAAAAGAAGAGCAAAAGTCCGGAGACTAATAGCCTTTCCATTGTGGCAAGGTGTGGCTGAATACTACGCTTACAAACCTAAAGAGGCCTTACGAGATTTTAGGAATGCTACGGTCTGAGCCTTTACAGCCTAACTGCAGCCTAAGGAGTGCTAAACCGTGGACTTCGGGGGACTGCTGGGGACGGGTTTCTCTATATTCTGGCTGAGTTTTGCCAGTTTAACGAAGAGCCCGATTATACTTCGCATGTAAGGGGTCGGGGGTTCGAGTCCCCCCATCTCCACCACGCAGAATGCCCGACTTTATTGGGGATTTTGCTTTATTACTTCGGCACCGCGCGGCCGAAAACGTGACCACTTACAATTCGGATAAGTGGTCAGCCGTCCGAGCGGGCTTCTAAAAACGCCGGTAAGCCCTGATACCGGTGTCGAAAAGCGCATCGTTCGTACTCTCTAAAGTCCGTCAACTAAGAGCACCCGCCCGGGTAAGATTCCTAGCTTTGTCAAGCATCGCCTACCGGACAACGGCGCCCTAGAAGAAGGCCCTGGAGTTTTCCAGGGCCCCTTCACTTACCAGTCCAGATGCGATCGCTTGGCGCGCTCGGATATCACTTTCATCCACGCTGCCCGCGAGGGTGCCTTCGTCCAGCCGGCGCGCGGAGCAATAGTTCGAGTGCTCTCCCGTTTTGGTCCATTTTCCTGTGGCGTGAGCAGCACCGCGTGTTCTACTCCGTTGGGATAACCGCCGTAGTACGCGACGGCGACGATCTGATTCCTCGAGTTGATCGATTTGGCGACGCCCACCGTCCACTTCGAGCGCACGCGGCTGGAGAGCAGCGAATTAATGTCGACCATTGTGCCGTCGGAATAAACGAACGCGCGCAGGTCTACCGGCGGGTACCCCGGGGTTCCTCCGCTCTTCGCGGACCATCCGACGATCGTCCCCGATTCGTTGATTCCGAAAGCCGAGCCTACGGCGTTTGGATTGCCTGGAAAGAGCGTCCCCAGATCGGTCGTCTTCCCACGTTGGTAAAGATACGGATGAAAGTTCCCGAAGGCAGGACCGACGCTCAGGCGTCCGACGCTCTGCGCTTTATCGTTGATGCTCCATCCGTAATCATAAAAGGTCGGATCCGGTGGCGACCCGACGATCGTCAACGGCGGGCAAGTGATGGAATCACCGCCGCCTTGGTAGAGGAACATGACGCCGGTGGCAAGTCCGAAGTCGTTGACTTTTTGGAGTTGGCCCTGCGTGTTCGATCCGCACGGCGCCGAGGCGCCGCCCTTGCCGTCAAATGCTGTCGGGACTTCGCTATAATAGTTATATGAAGCCCCGGCGATATTGAAGGTGTTGCTGATGCTTAAGGCTTCCGCGGAGCTTTGCGAGCCGAGAATTCCCGTGCCGAGATTAATGATCCGTCCGGTGGGGCTCCAGAGAACGGCTTCTTCCGTCACATACCCTGCCGAACCGCCCGAGGCGTAGCCGACGTCGTTGATGCTATCGCCGATGGTGACAAAGTCAGAGCCGAGCGGTGGTAGTTCGGTAAGCGTGCCGTTTCGAAAAATCCAGGCTTCCGGCGGACCGCATGACGAGCCGCAGCTCGGAAGGCTCGGGATGACGTTGGCGCTCGCCGTGCCCACCACGGTCCCCTCATCGTTGAGTCCCGAAGGGACGAGCCCAGGGGAGCCCGGCAGCCCGCTCCCAATGTCCGTCAGAGTGTAAAATCTCGGAATGGATCCTGCCGCATGCTGGGCCGGCGAGTTCGGCACAACCGAGTTGAGCCCACCTGGCGAGCCGGCGCCGCCGCACCCGGCGACCATCGCGACGATCGCACCGCCGGCTGCGACACATCCAAGAATGGAAAAGCGTATCATGATGTCTCCTTTGAACGCGCATTAGGCGCAGTCTACAAATCGCGTCGGCTTAGCCGCGCACCATGAGCCTAGCAACGAGCAGTCACAACGGACTCACAAGGTTATTTCCGGGGAGCGCACGTCGTCAGGCACCGCTCTTCCTCGCTAAATCGTGCGCTCACGAGCGGCTCACAGCCGTGCTCCTGCTAGACTCGGGAGCAAAAAGGGCCTATGGTGGCATTGAAAGGCACACGATGAACGCTGCGGCGGCTTTCGGGCGGACCGAGCGGGAAAAGCGCGGACGAAATGTCTCGCGCCTCTTCGTCGTGCTCGGCTTAGCGGCGTTCAGTATCGTCCTCGTTTTGTCGACGCTGACGTTCCTATGGGTGCCGACTAGCGACGTGGGTCTCAGCTTGGACGGCGATGTCGTAACTGGGGTCGCCCCCGGCTACTCGGCGGATCGCGCCGGCCTGCGTGTAGGCGACAGGCTTGCCGGAAATACGCCCTTCTTCGTGCGACAGAGCCTCGGCAAAGGTACCAGTTTTTGGCCCGCGCGCTATTCGTTTGACGTGATTCGGCAAGGGCGTTCGAGGCACGTGTCGATGAGCCTCGCCAATTTCAATTTCGACTACGCTCCAAAGGGCGCGCGGCTAGTTCTTTTCGGGGTCACGATTCTTGCGTTTCTCATGTGCGCGGCCATGGGTACGTTGATCCTGCTGATCAACGCGTCCCGCGCCACGTGGTCGTTTTTCCTTTTTTGCATCGGTGGGATGATGCCGATCTTGTGGCCCAGATTGTTGTTGGACGCGATGCCGATGCCGGGAGGATTCGTCCTTCAGTTGGCACGCATGACTCTCGTCGTCGTGGGGATCTTCGCGATTCTCGACTTCGCTCTGCATTTTCCAAGCGGTGAGACGCGCGGCTGGAAGGGGCGAATCGCCGCACTTCTTCCGGCTTTCGCCGGTGCCTGTTGGGCCTGGAATCTCTTTCTCTGGTCTGTCCAGTTCTACCCGCCGCTATTCCATTATCCCGATGCAGCAGTCGATATCGCCATCCGCGTGGCAATTTCGCTCCTGGCGGTTTTCTCCGTCATCGCTACATACCGTTCATCCGCGCTCACTGTAAGACCGCGGCTCAAGTGGGCCATCTTAGGCGTAGTCCTCGGCTGCGCTGCATTAGCGCTCCGCGCGATCCTTGCCGACACGTCCTGGATCGACGGGCTCGAATGGCTTGTATGGATAACCATACTGGCCGGATTCCTTGCTCCGCTTGCGGTTGCGTATGCCATTTTCAGACATCGGGTTATCGATGTTAGATTTGTCCTCAATCGCGCATTAGTATACCTAGTCGTAATGTCTCTGCTTGCGGTCGTGCTCGCGTCCACGTATTGGATTGCCAACTTTTTCTTGCAGCGTGCAGGCGTGGCTGTCCTCGTTCAACTTCCGGTGGCGATCGTCGCCGGCGTGCTCCTTCATCGCATATATCAGCGGCTCGATTCCGGCATCAACCGGCTACTCTTCAGACACCGTCACGCGGCGCAAGAACAGCTCGGACGTTTGGCCGCGGGCTTGCCACAGGCCGAATCCATTGCGGAGCTCGAGAGGTTGGTCGTGTGGGAGCCGGTCGTTGCGTTGGATCTGGCCTGCGGCGCACTCTACCAACGAAGCGAGAATAGCCAATATGAGCGCCGAGCCGGGTTTCAAGCCGACTTCCTGCCAAAGCAACTCGCGGACGACGAGCCTTTGATCGTGCGGATGAGAACGTATCGCGAATCTCTGTCGCTCTCTTCACGCTTGCTCGAAACGATTGGGAGCGCGTTGCAAGATCAGCCGTTGGCGTTCGCATTGCGGCTGTATCCGAACGACGCTCTCGGGGCGATCGTGGTGTACGGTCCGCACGCAGACGGGTCCGACTTAGATCCAAAGGAAAAAAGTGCCATTCAGGCGTTACAATCGCCAGCCGCACGCGCGTACGCTACGCTTACACGGCAGTCAAAGAAACTACGCGAGCTTTCCGAGCTTTGCGTGAAAGCGCCGGCCGACGCATGCGACGATTTGCACCTGTACCTTGCCGGCGAAATACTCGACGCCATTCCCGATCGCTCGAAGGCTGCGATTATTGCTTGCGCCGCAATCCCCGACGCGACCGATGGAGACGTGCGGTGCGCTACTAAAGATCGTGAGAGCGTCGAGCTACTTCGCGAGTTTGCCGTGCGCTCGCCCGTGGTGAGTCGTACGGAACGTGAGACGTTCGTGGTGCATGGCCTCCTCGCCAGGGTCATCGGCCTGCGGTACGCTGACCGGTGTCGCGAGATGCGCGTTCTCTGTGCGCGGCGCGCGAGTGAAATGCGGGAACGGAGCCGCGCCGCCGACCTCTTTGCCCTCGCCGGCTTGAAATCCGCGTCCGCCGAAGAACTCGAGCAGTTGCTGTCCGAGGAAAATTCTGCGATCCTTATACCCTCGAGCGTTGAACCGGGTGGCGTGCCCATATACGATTTCGAACTCGTAAGGCAACGCCCGCACCTTTGGATTCAACGCAGTGCCATGCGTATCTACCGTGACGCAATGGCCGTCCAGATAAGAGAGTCGCAGTTCGTTCGCGATACATGCAATGCAGCCGGCGTCTTGCAGCCCAGCATGCTGAGCTCATGGTGCGCCTACTTGCGCGCCGAAGCCGGCGAACTGGCTTCGGCAACCGCGCGGCTGGAGTCGCCCGGGGAAGCCCGTCCCTCGCCGTTTGCATTAGCGCTAAGAGCGTTCGCAGCATCTTTGGTCGCGGGCAGATCCGGACACATCGGCGATTGCACGCGGCAACTTGCGCACTTCTCCGAAAGTCTTATAGACGAATTCCGCGCGCTACGGTCGCTCGTTCGTGCATCGCTCGTCGAGCGCATGCTGGGACGCTGGAACCAAGAGCGCGCGGAACTCGACCTCGCGATTGACGCGCTGAAATCGAGCGGGTCGCGCTTTGTCGTATGGGCTCTGGCGGAGGGAGTTGTTGGGGCGTGGTTCGCTGGACAAGAGCAGGCTCGACGCGCGTATCTCAAGCTGCTCGACGCAGCGATCCCTCAGTATGGCGCGCCGGCGTTCGTTCCTGTAACCACGGCCTCGACGGACGAACCCTACGCGCCCACGGATGCCGAATCTCCCCGGTGGCGCACGTACGGTTATCTGATCGCGGCCGCCGCTGCTGCAGCGTGGCGCGACGCTTCGGCCTATGCAGCGCTGGCTCTGGCCGCTGCCATCGATGCCGGCGAACCGTTTCTACAGCTCCTAGCGCGAGTCGCTTGCGCCGAGTTCGATGGAGAGAACCGCTACGAGCATCTTCGTCAGGCATTGGAACTCAGCGATGCCCTCGAGTCTCCTGCGCTCGCCGCATCGGTGCGCGCCTACATCGCCAACGACGATAACGCCGGCATGCTCGAGCACTTCTTGGTGCGCATGCGCCAGGAACGCACTGGCGACGGCGCGCCGCTAACAGTCGAGCTCGCGAGCGGCAGCGTACGTCGCGGCGCACAAGTCGTGAAGTTATCGGAGCGTGAACTTGCAGTCGTTATGGCGGTGGCATGGTCGCCGAAAGCATTGTCGAGCCTGGAGCTCACGGAGCTCATTTGGTCCGACCTCGATGAGGCCGCCGGATCGCACGCCACCCAGACGTGCATACATCGTTTGCGCCAACGCTTGGGCGATTCGAGCGTAGTACAGAGCACTCCGCACGGCTATCGCCTGCGCGATGACGTTCTGATCGACACGCGCGAGATTGCGGCCTTCATGCAAAGCGTGAAGACCGACGATCAGCTCAGCGAGTTGTCGGCGTTGCGTCTGGCCGCCGTAGTAAAACATCTGGATAACAGTCGTCCGGCATTCATGGCGTCATGGGAGTGGTTTTTGCCAATCGAATGCCGGATCGAAGAGTGGTCTCGTACGGCCAAGCTTCGGCTTGCGAAGGATGCAATGCGACGCAAAGCTTACCATCGCGCGTTGCAAATCGCTCAACAGGTAATCGCGCGTGATGAGTTGGATGAGCCGGCTTGGGAAATCGCGATTTGCGCCCTTCTGGAGAGCGGCGATCGCGCCGCAGCACAACGCGAGTTGCGTCGTTACCGTGAGATCACGCAGCGCGAGCTCCGTTCCGAACCGTCGAAAGAACTTTGCGATCTCGTTGAG
>JBPYDW010000061.1:0-2305 GCA_051986335.1 Vulcanimicrobiaceae bacterium
TCTACGACGGCATCACCACGGCGGATCTGGGCGGCAGCGCATCCACGACCGAGTTTACCGATGCGGTGATCGAGGGCGTCAAACGCAAGCTCGACGTCTGGTCGACGCTGTAGCTGCAGCCGTTTCGGAACTAGGCCGAAATCAAGGCGACGCCGACGAGCGCCAGCACGACCCCGGCGATCTGAACCGCTTGCAGCCGTTCGCGCAAGAGTACGCGCGCGAGCAGCACGGTGCTGGCCGGATAGAGCGACGTCAACACTGCGGCGATCGATATGTAGCCCGCGTGGGTCGCCAGCATGTAGAACACGTTAGCCGTCATGTCGATCAACCCGGCAAGCACGATCAGGCGCAGCGTTCGAGCCGGCTGGGCGACCGGAGCGCGCACGACCAACGCGAGCACGGCCAGGAAGATTATCGACGCGGCGCGAGCGGTCAACAGCGGCTCCATGCCGGCCGCGCGATGCGTCAGCCCCAAGAAGATGTAGAACCCGCCGAAGATCACGCCGCACGCGAGCGCCTCTTTCACGCCCGCGGTTGCAATTTCGATTTGTCCGCTCTCCTCGTGCGAGAGCGAGATGAGCACGACCGCCACCAAGGCCGCGCCGATTCCGGCCAGCTGCACGGCCGCCAGCACTTCGTGCCGGAAAACTACGCCGAACACGACGGGAACCGTTGCTGCTACCACTGCGGTGATCGGTGAAACGACGCCCATCTTTCCAATCGAAAGCGCCTGATATAGCAACGCCAGTCCGGCACCGCCGCAGACGCCGCCGATCGCACCATACACAAAGTCCATCGTGTCGGCACGAGCCGGAATAAAGAACACAAACGTCAGCAAGAGCACGAAGCCGGCACTTTGCGAGATGAGTGCAACCGAGACCATCGACGTACGTTTGGTCGCCAGGCCACCGCAAAAATCAGCGGCGCCGTAAAACGCCGCCGCAAACAGGCCGAGGACGACCGCCGCGCCGCTCATCGTTGCGTTGGATCGAGTGCGTCGCGCAGACCGTCACCCAATAAGTTGAAGCCGATGACCAGTGCGGTAATGGCCACGCCGGGAAAGATGAGCGCCCATGGCGCCGAGAGCCAATAGTCGCGCGCGTCGTTGAGCATGGCACCCCACTCCGGCGCCGGCGGGCGCGCGCCCAAGCCAAGATACGAGAGGCCGGCGGCCTCCAGCGTGGCGGTTGCAATTCCCAGCGTCGCCTGCACCAGCAGCGGCGCCACGATGTTTGGCAGCACGTGACGGGTAAGGATCCGCAGCGTTCGCGCGCCGACGGCCCGCGCAGCTTCGACGAACTCCAAGTCCTTTACGGCCAGTACCGAGGAGCGCGCCAAACGAGCGTATTGCGGTATGTACACGATGCCGATGGCGATCATCAGATGATTGACCGACGGTCCGAGAATCGTCGTGATCGCGATCGCCAAAATGATCGACGGAAACGCCAGCATCAAATCCATACCGGCCATGATGGTGTCGTCGAGGCGACCGCCGAAGTAGCCGGCGCACATGCCCAACAGCGCGCCGAAGAAAATCGCTATTCCTACCGCTACGAATCCGATACGTACGGAAACGCGCGCGCCGTACAATATGCGCGAAAATACGTCGCGCCCCAGCTTGTCCGTTCCGAACAGGTGAGCCGCGCTGGGCGGTTGCGCTTGCGCCGATAGGTTCTGCGCAATCGGATCGGCATGCGTTAGCAGCGGCGCTAGCAGCGCGCCGGCGACGATGATCGTCACCAGCGTCAAGCCGATCATCGCGCCGGGCGAGCGGCGCAGGCTGCGCCAGACATCCTGTGCGTAGGTGCGCGCATTTGGCGCGAGCGGTTCCGCAGCCGCAGCGAGGGTGACGTCCACGGCGCTATAGTTTGGGAATTCGAGTGTGGAAATCGGTGCGCTGCTGGTACGCCGCTGCGATCGACGTCAGTGCCGGCTCGGCCCAAGCCCGGCCAACCATACCCAATCCGGTCGGCAATCCATTCTCGCCGAAGCCGTTGGGAATCCCCATCGCCGGAATCCCCGCCAAGTTGGACGCTTCGCTGACGTCGAGTGCGCCCGGATAGTTCGTGTACACCTTGTCGAATGGTTGTCCGACGGGATAGGCCACGGTCGGCACGGTTGGATAAACGAGCGCGTCGTATTTTGCGATCGCGCCGTGCACGCCGGCGTTGGCCTTCGCCCGCAACCGGCTCGCGTCGACGTAATCCACGGCGAGCGTTGCGTACTGCGGGTAAGCGCCGGTACGGTCGTCGACCGAGCGCAGCTCGCGGGAGCGACCGCTCTCGATCAGCTCGCGAAACGCGGC
>JBPYDW010000062.1:0-3672 GCA_051986335.1 Vulcanimicrobiaceae bacterium
TTGATCCACCGCGATGCGCGTGGCTGCTGTAGCAATTGAACTCAACTGCTCCGCACGTCAAGCGTCCGGTCTTCACCTGTACGCGCGAGATAACGCCATCCTTATCGGCGAGCAGATCGTAGCGAGCACTATCTCCCCACGGTACCGCCAGCTCGTATCCCAAGCCTCTAAGCGCCATCATCACCGCAAGCTCGGAAATGTTTCCGACGAGTTTCGTATTTCGCTTCACGGATGAAGCGTAACCGATGATGTAACCACCAGGTTGGCATTGTGATGACGGAGCTAGCGGCTCTACATAACCTGTGCCGATTGCAGTGCAGCTTCGAGCGCTGGGAGCTGCTCGGACGACAGCGCTGCCAACGGCGGCATCGGCCGTTCCCACGCTGCATCGTTCCTGGCCTTGGCGGTGAGGTGCCGCACCGCGGCGATCAGCGGCAGACCATCGAGCGCCTCCCGGCGCTGTCTCAGCATCTGCATCTTCGCATCATCTCCGTCGAATGCGTCCTTTGCCAAACGCGGCCAAAGCGAAACGGTACCCGAGATGCAGCCACTGGCGCCATATGCCTTGGCCTCAAGCAGGTACGCTTCCGAGCCCGGATAGATCGCCAGTTCCGGATGGCGCGCGCACAGCTCCGCTTGCAGACGACGGTCGTTCGAGCTGTCTTTAATGCCCGCGATCGCCGGGGCAAACTCGGACAGCAACCGCTCGACCAAACTGGGATGAAAAGCGATCCCACTCATGCGCGGAAAGTTGTAAAGCAGCACCCGTGCTCCCGGCCGCCACGCGTGCGCGAAGAGCGCGTCGAAGAATCCGACCATGCCCTCGTCGGATGCGTCGCGAAAGTAGAACGGCGGCAGAACCAGCGCAGCTGCGAAGCCGAAATCAAACGCGCCGCGGGTGAGAACGATCGCATCGGCGAGCGATGACGCGCCGGTGCCGACCATGATGCATTCTTTCGGCAGATCGCTGCTCGCGATTGCGTCCATGAACGCGAGGCGCTGATTCACTGCGAACGACATCGCCTCGCCGGTCGTGCCGAGCAAGTTGAGGCCGTCGCACCCTGCGCCAAGCAGATCGCGATAATACGCAATCGCGCGTGGTGCGTCGGGCTCCAGATCGGCGGTGACCGGCGTCAGTGCCGCCGACCAGATTCCGCGACGCAGGCTCATGGAGACGCTTCGCCCACGTTTTTTAGAGCTCGTAGGCGAGGGCGGCGAGTTCGCCCATCGCTTGACCCGGGACGCTGGTAACCGCGTCTTCGTCCTTCACGTCGACGTTGTTCACGTAGACGGCGAAAGCGATATGCCGGCCGTGGCGGCTGGTTACGTAGCCGCCCAGGCCTTTGGCAAAGACCAGAATGCGGTGATTTAGCAGGTCCGGTTGTTCGTCGGTTCCCGTCTTGGCGTGGACGTGACCGGCGGCCGGCGACGACGTTTGAATGTTGTACAAGGTTCCGTCAACTCCGAGAATCGGTAACGCCCGCAGAAAGATCGGAAAGTTCGGCTGCCTCCACATATACGCTAAGTACGACACGACGAAATGCGGCGTAAGGTAGGCCGTGCCTTCGCCGTCGGCGATCGCAGCCGAATCGGGATCGATTCCGGCGCCGACGAGATAGCGCCGCTCTTCGTCGAAGCCGGCCTGCTCGACGTCGGTCGTCGCATGCGCCTTGTAGACGCCCAAGTTGTACATCGCAAGATGTGCGTGCAAATTTTGACTCACCTTGAGCGTCACCTTGACCTCCTCGCTCAACGGTGGCGATACGTGCTCGGCAACAACGCTGCCGGCCGCGTACTCGGAACGCAGGCTCTTTGAGGAGTCGATTTCGCCGCTGTCCTTCGGCGCGTGTACGGTGACGCCGGCAGCCGTCAACGCTTCGGTCAAGGCGATCCTTGCAAACGCGCTCGGCGATGCAATCGCATATGCGTTCAGCCCCGGTTTCGATCCGGCTGGTATCGTGCCGGCAACCGTGACCGTATGCGTCCCGTCAGGCGCCGTCTTATCGGCAACGAAGTTCACGTCCGCTTGCGTGCCCGCTGCCGACGTCGTCACCCGATTGACGAAGGTGACGTATCCGGTCTGTGGCGACACCGTCATGGCCGCCGGTGCACCCGGCGCAGCACCGGGCGCAATCGTGACGTCGACGACGTTGTCGTTGATAACGATCGGCGAGACCGTCGTTCCGGTTCCGGATTCGCGCTCGCCCTCGGGAAAGAGCGAGGCGTCGACCAGAACCCTGCCGTTGATCGCCTTGACGGTTTTGGCGACCGCCGCCGCCAATTCGTGGATGACCAGCAGCGGATCGCCCGGCACGGCGTCGCCGTCGTAGGCGTGATCCTCGTTTTCGAATGCGAGGGTGCCGTTGGATTGAACGCGGTTCGAAAGGTTGGGATCGCCTGAGCCCACGAGAATCAAGTCGCCGTTGAGCACGCCGTCACGACCAACCGGCGCGCTGGCATACGCGCGCGTGTGGAAGCGAAAATCGGGCCCGAGCAGCGCCAGCAGCGTCCCTTCGGTGACAAGCTTGGTGGTCGATGCCGGCGCGCTGAAACGGTCGGCGTTGTAGGCGTAGATCGGCTTGCGGGCGTCGAGGTCGTAGTAGAGCACGCCGAACGTAGCGTGACGATATGCGGGCCGCTCCATCACGGCTCGCACTTTCGCAGCCAAGCTCGCCTCGTCGGCACGCCCTGCCGCAACGAACGACAGGACGAGAGCGCACGAGCAGAGCGAACGCAGAACTAGCGTTAACAAAGAACCCGCCATCTAGACTGATCGCCTATTCCGGGGAGCGCTTCGATTTCATCTTCTCCCTGGACGCGTTCAGCGCGTTTACTACGGGCTCGGCAAGGAGATTGATTGCCAAAATCGCTACTGTTGCGCTGAACGCCTCGCGAAAGAGACCGGTGCCGGCGAGGGCGCCGACGGCAGCCGTGGACCAGATCGTGGCGGCCGTGTTAAGACCGCTGATGTTAGCCCCCTCGCGCAGTATTACACCACCGGCAAGGAATCCGACGCCGGTGACGATGTTCGCGACGACGCGATCGGCCGCGCCGCCCAACGCCGGCTGAATGCCGGCAAAGACTGCGGCGCCGGCCGCCACCAACCCGGTCGTGTGCAAACCGGCGGGACGATGGCGCAATTCGCGTTCGTAACCAATTACTATTCCGAGCCCCGTGGCAACTACGAGCCGCAAGAGGAATGTCCCAAAGGGGAGTGCGTGCGTCATTTTGCTGCTCCATTTCGAGTTTCGACGAACCGTGCTCGTGGGGTTCAGCAGATAGCGTGTTACAATCCCCTCGCACAAGAATATACTGAAAGGCCAGCAAATGAACTTTCGCAGGATCGATCGCGTGGTGCAGGTTTGGCGAGGGGCGGTTTCCCTGGCGCTGGCCCTTATGGGCTGCGCCGCGCAGGCACGTGCGGCCGATCCGATGGCATCCCTTGGATACCTTGTCGGCACGTGGAACTGCACGTACCGGGCGGGTTCCCAACAAACTGCCTACACGGCGACGTTTGCCTACGCCATCGGCAACAATTGGATGCGCGAACGCGACACTTCGACCAGCGGCGCCGGTGGCGAGAATTTCATTACCTATCAGCCCACGGAACATGCTTGGACGTCGGTCGTCATCGGAAGCGATCGCACGACGACGCTCTTCCGCGCGAACGGC
>JBPYDW010000063.1:0-35108 GCA_051986335.1 Vulcanimicrobiaceae bacterium
CTGACGCTGGAGTCGCCGCTGCGGCTGCCGTGGGAGACCAGACTCGCAATGCACCGCACTGCCGTGCGCGCGCTCATCGCAGCGACGGCGAAGACGACGTCGCCCTAAGGTCCCCCAAACGTTCTTCGCGAAACGAGAGAGTATGGCAGCGCAGCGGGATCAACTCGAAGTCGACGTTCTCTTCGTCGGCGC
Organism: Vulcanimicrobiaceae bacterium; assembly: GCA_051986335.1. GTDB lineage: Bacteria > Vulcanimicrobiota > Vulcanimicrobiia > Vulcanimicrobiales > Vulcanimicrobiaceae > JBPYDW01. Next base: position 193 of record JBPYDW010000063.1, read on the forward strand.
CGGCCCGGCAAGCTTGGCCGGCGCGCTACGACTCGCCCAGCTGGCGAAGGACGCGGGGCGCGAGCTCGAGATCCTGGTGATCGAAAAGGGTGGCGAGATCGGCAACCACGCACTCTCCGGTGCGGTGCTCGATCCGCGAGCGTTAAACGAACTCATTCCCGACTGGCGCGAGAAAAATTTTCCGGTCGAATCCGAAGTGACCAGCGACGAGCTATGGTTCCTCACCTCGGGAGGAAAGATCAAAGCTCCGATCACACCGCCGCCGCTGAATAATCACGGTAAGTACGTCGCTTCGCTGCAGAAGATCGTCAAATGGATGGCGGAGCAAGCCGAAGCCGCCGGCGCTCAGGTCTTCCCGGCTTTTCCCGGGCAGGAACTCCTGTGGGATGGCGATCGCGTCGTCGGCGTGCGCACCGGCGACAAAGGTGTCGATAAGAACGGCAATCCTAAGACAAACTACGAGCCCGGCGCCGATCTGCTGGCAAAGATCGTGGTGCTCGGCGAAGGTCCGCGGGGAACGCTCGTCAAGCAAGCCGTTCCGCGCTTGAATCTGGACAAGCAACGCGAGCCGATGGTCTATGCTGCCGGCGTCAAGGAGTTGTGGCAGTGTCCGCCCGGCTCGGTGCGGGCCGGCAGCGTGATCCACACGCTGGGCTTCCCGCTACCCGCCGAAACGTTCGGCGGCGGCTTCATCTACGGCATGGCTGGAGACATCCTCGACATCGGAATGGTCACCGGCTTGGATTACAAGAATCCGACGACCGATCCGCACAACGAACTGCAGCGCTTGAAGACGCATCCGGCGATTCGCAAGATGCTGGAAGGCGCGAAGATGATTCGTTACGGCGCAAAGGCGATACCCGAAGGCGGTCTATTTGCGATGCCCCGGCTCTATGGAGACGGATTGCTGATCGTCGGCGACTCGGGCGGTTTCCTCAACGGCATGCGCCTCAAGGGCATTCACCTGGCGATGAAATCGGGCATGATGGCGGCCGAGACCGCGTGGGATGCGCTGCAGGCCGGAACGTACGATGCGGCACAGCTCTCCGGGCTGGAGAAACGTTTCGAGGAATCGTGGGCGCGCGAGGAGCTGATGACCGCGCGCAACTTCCACCAAGGATTTGCCGGTGGAATGATTCCCGGGTTGCTGAACGCCGGTCTCGCCACGTTCACCGGGGGACGTGGCTTCGGCTTGCGGGATCGGCTGCCCGGCGAGTTCGGTCACGAGCGCATGAGCAAGGCCGGCTACAAGCCGGCGGAGACGGCGCGTGCCAAGATCGACAACGTGCTGACCTTTGACAAGCTCACCGACGTGTATGCGAGCGGCACGATGCACGAAGAGGATCAACCCTGCCACTTGCACGTCGCCGATACCAACATCTGCCGCGATCGATGCACGGTCGAATACGGCAATCCGTGCGCGTATTTCTGTCCGGCGGCGGTGTACGAACCGATGTATGCCAAGGACGGCGGCGGAGCGATCGAAGGCCGGTTGCAAATCAATTTCACCAACTGCGTTCATTGCAAGACGTGTGACATCGCGGATCCCTATCAAATCATCACGTGGGTGCCGCCGGAAGGCGGCGAGGGCCCCGTCTACACCGACATGTAATCGTGGCGCGCGACAGCGGCGGCGACGTCGTCATTATCGGAGCCGGACTGATCGGCTTGGCAGCGGCGTTCGAGCTCGCAGGCCGAGGCGCGGAGGTTCGCGTCTTCGATCGCGCGCAACCGGGCCGTGGCGCAAGTTGGGCCGGAGCCGGAATGCTCGCGCCGACGAGCGAGACGATCGCGGACGATGCACTGCACGATCTGTGCCGGCAATCGTTGCGTCTGTATCCTGTCTTCGTCGACGATGTGCAGGCGGCGAGCGGGTTGAACGTGCGCCTGCAGCTCGGCGGAGTCGTGCAGGCGGTCTTCAGCGAGAGCGAGTTTGCCGAACTTCGCCAAAGGCAGGCCGAGTTGCGCGAGCGAGGCATTGAAAGCGAATTGCTCGACCGCGCGTCGACGCTGACGCAAGAACCGGCGCTGAGCGGTGCGGTGGCCGGGTCGCTCGTCGTGAACGGTGAGGGTCAGGTCGATAATCGGCGCCTGGGCCGTGCGCTGGTCGCGGCTTGCGAGCGCCGCGGCGTTCGCGTTTACGGAAATGCGGGCGCGGTCGAGGTCGAGTGCGACGCGCGGCGCGTGCGCGGCGTGAGCTCGCAACAGGGCTTCGTCGCAGCCGGCGCGGTGGTCAACGCGGCCGGCGCTGCGGCGGCGCAGATCTCCGGCGTTCCGGCCGCCTTCGTTCCAACGATGCGTCCGGTAAAAGGGCAGATGGTTGCACTTGAAGTTCCCCGCGACTTCGTGCGCCGCGTCCTGTGGGTCCCGGGCGCCTACTTCGTCCCGCGCGACGACGGCCGGCTGTTGATCGGGGCGACGAGCGAGGACGATGCGAGCGACGAGCGCGTGACCGCAAACGGCGTGCATACGCTGTTGCATGCCACATTGCAAGCCGCCCCGGCGCTGCGCGACTTCACCGTAAGCGAAACCTGGGCGGGGGTTCGCCCCGGAACGGCCGATGGTAAGCCGTACATGGGTCCAACGCCGCTGGATGGATATTTCTTGGCGACGGGTCACTACCGCAACGGCATTCTGCTGGCGCCGGTAACCGCCACGTTGCTGGCGGACGCTATCGAGGGGAGAGGAGAGGCCTGCGCGCCCTTCACCCTGCAGCGCGGGGTGCCGGCCACACTGCCGCGAAGCTGAGGGGTCCGTGAAAATTATCGTGAACGGTGCCGAGCGCGAACTTGCGGGCGGCACGACGCTTCGTGGCCTCCTCGACGACCTGGGCGCACCCGACACGGGCTTTGCCGTTGCGCGCAACGATGAAGTCGTGCGCCGCGCTGCGCTGGCATACGTTCCGATCGAAGAGGGCGACCGTATCGAGATCATCAAGGCGGTTTCTGGTGGTTGACAAGCTGAGGATCGGTAATCACGAGTTCGAGTCGCGGCTCATCGTCGGCAGCGGAAAATATCCCTCGATGGACGTCATGCAGGCAGCGCATCTCGCCAGCGGCGCCCAGCTCGTAACGGTCGCTATCCGGCGCATCAACTTGGACGATGCCGGCGGCAAAACGCTGCTCGACTTCATCGATCGCACGCGGCTTACGATTCTGCCGAATACCGCCGGGTGCTACTCGGCGAAGGATGCGATACTCACCGCTAAACTCGCGCGTGAGCTGTTGGAGACGGATTTGATCAAGCTCGAGGTGATCGGTGACGCGCAGACGCTGCATCCGGACGCTCGCGAAACCCTTAGGGCTGCCGAAGAACTCGTTGGCGACGGATTTACGGTCCTGCCCTACATCGGCGACGATCCGATCGCGTGCAAGCAGCTGGAGGAGCTTGGCTGCGCGGCAGTGATGCCGCTTGCCGCGCCGATCGGCAGCGGTTTGGGCGTATGCAATCCCTATTCAATTCGCATCATCGTTGAGCGGGCGAACGTTCCGGTGATCGTCGATGCGGGCGTGGGCACCGCATCGGATGCGGCGATTGCGATGGAGCTCGGCGTCGACGCCCTGCTCATGAACACGGGCATCGCGGCAGCGCGAGATCCGGTGCGGATGGCGCGCGCGATGAAGCATGCGGTTCTCGCCGGCCGCGACGCGTTCTTGGCCGGTCGCATCGGGAAACAGCTGTATGCCAGCGCGTCGAGCCCGATGCAGGATCTGCTTGCGACCCAACGGTGATCGCTCGCGATATCTCGGTGGAAGAATTCGCCGCGCGCCGGCGCGACGATCCGGAACTCGTGGTGCTCGACGTGCGCGAACCGGCTGAGTGGGCGGCCGCCCATCTCGAAGGCTCGATTCACGTTCCGATGGGCGAATTGATGCACCGTCTGGTGGAGCTCGACCGGAATGCACCGACGGCGGTGCTGTGTCACCACGGCGAACGCAGCCGGCTCGTAGCCTCGTACTTGGCGACGAACGGCTTTGCCGACGTCGTCAACGTGGAGGGTGGAATCGAAGCATACGCCAGACGCGTCGACGCCTCGATCGGGCGGTATTAGGTCACTCAGCTCCGCTCGGTGCGGCGCTCCGCTTCGAGGAACCAATGCACCGCGCCGGAGAGCGGCGTCGTCGGATGCGCCCAGCGTCCGGCGACCTCGTCCACGTTGGTCTCGACTAACGAGCGAACGATGAAGCCGGGTGCGAGCAGCGCGCGCAACTCATCCTCCGCAAAGAAGGTGTGCGCAACACCCGCCTCGTCGCCGGCGATCGGCGCGAAGGTGCGTTGTGCGAGCCGTTCGCCGGCACCGTAGCGAGCGTCGCGCAGCGATGCGAACGTCGCATAGAGCGGCGCGTTGGCGGCGAGGCGTTGCGCGATCGCTCGCAGCAGTTCGGAGATTTGCTGCGCGTGACCGTGCAGTAATGCGTGCGTTGCGACGGCGGCGTCGAACGGACCGGCGGGAAGCGTGAGCGCGGCGGCGTCGGCGTCGCACACGGCCACGACGGAAAAACCTGCAGCTCGAAGGGCGCGCGCGTTGCGTCCGCTGCCGCTGCCGACGTCCAATACACGCGCGCCGGGCGACGCGCACAAGCGCGCGCAAAGCCGTTCGGCCAGCGGATGCGGCGGGCGGATGGACCCTTGTTCGAATGGCGAAGTGGGCGGCATATGGCGTCTGAAACGCTCATTATAGTGGTCGGCGGTGACTACCTCGCGCTGGAGATCTGCAGCGAGATTCTCAAGACCAGCGGTCATCGCACGGTTCTCATGTGGAATCCCGGCCAGGGTCCAGCCGCCGACAAGTTTCGCCGCGACGCTCAAGTGCTAATCGAAGAACACGGCGATGTGTTTTCGTTTCGCGACGAGGACCCGGTCGGGCTGCACGCGCTCGAACACGCCGGCATTCACCGCCGCGACACCGCCGGCGAGTGCAACCACTGTTTGGTGGCGGTATCGCAAGACGATCGACTCAATCTGCGCGTTGCACTAGCGGCACGCGACATCGACGATCAGGTTCAAATCACCTTACGGCAATTCAATCCGCTGCTCGGTCATAAGATCCAGGAAGGCTTGCAGTATAAGTGCGTTGCCATCTCGCCGGCCGCGCATGCCGCGGCTACCTATGCTGCAGCCGCCGTCGATCCTGGTTGTACCTACGCCATGCCCTTTCCGACGCTGGAGACCATGGTCGCGAAGATAGCCTATCGCCGCGAGCACTTGCGCGAGTCGGCCTCGTTCAAGCGTGAGGCCGCTACCGGACTCTACGGATTTTCGGAGCGCACCGCCGCGCACTTCGGCGTAAGCAATATGTTGATTCCGCAAGCCGAAGCGGAGATCGGTGCGCGCATCGTCGGCGTCAACGGCAGGTTGCCCTATCTGTGCGCGGGCGATGAGTCGCAGGACGACATCGAGCTGCTGGCGCGGCCGCTGCAAGCCGAGGATCGGGTCGTTGCGTTCGGCGCGCTGCACCAGCTGCGCGATTCGTGGCCGGAGAAGCTGCGGCGTATCCCCGGCAACCGATCCAGAAGTTTCGAAGTCGCGTGGCGGGACGTGGTCTATGGGTTTCGGCGCATGGAGCCGATTTTGCGAACCGTTCTAATGATCAGCTTGGGGCTGTCGGTGGCCTTCGTGGCCTTCTTCGCAGTGGTGCTTCACCTCAACCCGCTGGTCGCGCTGTACTTCGTAGTGTCGACGATGACCACGGTTGGCTACGGCGATATCACACCGTGCAACGGCTGCCAAACGCACCTTAGTCCGCTGACGGCGTTAGCGCTCGTTGCAGCGATATTCACGATGCTGACTGGCGTCCTCACGTTTGCAGTCGTAACTGCGACGGTGACGTCGGCGCTGAACTCTGCGCAGGCTCGACGGCTGCAAGGCCTGCGACGGATCAACCGCGCGGGACACGTCATCGTCTGTGGTTCGGGAAACGTCGGCTCGCTGGTGATCGATTACCTGCGCGAGCTGGGTGAAGAGGTCGTGGTGGTGGAGCGCAATCCCGATGCGCTGCTGGTGGAGCTCGCGCGCGATCGGAAGGTCGATTTGCTTACCGGCGACGCTACCAACGACGAAACGATCGCCTTCTGCCGGCCGGAATTCGCTAAGGCGCTGATCGGCGTGACCAATAGCGACACGGCGAATCTCGAGGCGGCGCTTGGGGCCCGCTCACGGGTTCGCAACCCCGAGGCGCAACCGCTGAACGTCGTCCTTCGCATCGACGATCTGCTCTTCGGTCAATCCATCGAGCGGCACTTCGGTCTGCGCTCGTTCTCCACCACCGAGCTGACCGCACCGACGATCGCCGGCTTGGCTCGCTTCGAGACAACCCGCGGTCGCTTCGACCTCTTTGCCGGTCAGGACTACGCGCGCCGCTTTCAGCTTGCGGAACGCGTTCAGACCGCGGCCAACATCCCGCCGCCCGCGCCACCCGAGCGCCCCGGCTACAAGGTCCAGTGGGTTCCGCTCTACGTGTGGCGCGAGGAACCCGTCGGCAAGGGAAGAGCGATTGCGATTCACAACTTCGCTCAAAGCGTGGTTCCCGGAGACCGGTTGTTGATCATGGTTCCCCTGGATCAATTCGCATGACGACAGATGGAGATCGAGGTGCTAGGCAAAGGCGATAGACTTCCCAGGCTGCGCGTGCGTGCCGACGACGGCAGCGACACCAGCACGTCCGACCTGGTCGACGACTACCTGGTACTCTACTTCTATCCGAAAGACGATACGCCGGGATGCACCAATGAGGCGACGCAATTCCGCGACAGCATGGCAAAGTTCAAGCGGAAGAAGGCGCGCATCGTCGGCGTCAGCCGCGACTCGGTCGCCTCGCATCAGAAATTTAAGGAAAAGTTCGACCTTCCATTCACGTTGCTCGCCGATACAGACTCGAAGCTGTGCGACGCATTCGGCGTCATCGTCGAGAAGAACATGTACGGCAAGGTGAGCATGGGCATACAGCGTTCCACATTTCTGATCGATAAGAGCGGAAAGATCGTAGAAACCTGGCCCAAGGTGAACGTCGAGGACCACGCTGCAGAGGTATTGGCATCCATAAGCTAGCGACGGCCGATCTGCGGCTGCGCGTCGTCGGCTCGAGCTCGTCGGTGCCGCGCCCGTCGCGCGCCTGCTCGTGCTACCTGTTGCGAAGCCAGGAGGCAGCGGTACTGCTGGATTTGGGTTCGGGGGCGTTTTCAAATCTGCGGGAAGCCATCGACTACACCGCTCTCGACGCCATCGTCATCTCGCACATGCACGCCGATCATTTCCTCGATCTCATACCGCTGCGCTACGCCCTCAAGTACGGGCCGCTGCAGCGCGAAGGCCGCATCGCGCTGTACATGCCGCCGGGCGGAGAGAAGGTGCTGCGCAACCTGTGCGCCGCTTTCACCTCCGAAGGGCCGCTCGATTTTCTCGACGAGGTGTTCGTCGTCAATGAGTACCAGATGCAACGGCCGATGGAAATCAACGACGTTCGGCTAACGTTCACCAAGACGATTCACTACGTAGACGCGTACGCGATGCGCGCGCAGAGCAATGCGGCGAGCATCGCGTACTCGGCCGACACGGCACCGTGCGAATCGGTGGTCAATCTCGCGCGCGGTTGCGATTTGTTTCTCTGCGAAAGCACGCTTGGTCTCGGAGAGGTCGACGTGCCGCGCGGTCACTTGACCGCACCGGAGGCGGGCGAGATGGCCCGCCGCGCCGAGGCCGGACGCTTGGTCCTTACGCACTACGGAAGTGAGTACGCGCCCGGCGAGCTCGAAGACGAGGCGGAGATGCGCTTTCACGGGCCGTGCGCGGTCGCCGACGACGGAATGGAACTCAGCGTTTAGCCGGCGCTGGGGCAGGCAAGATAACAACTATGATGACTCGATCTGCAATTTTCTGTCTCGCTCTGTCGATAACGCTTGCTTCCTGTGGCGGTGGGGGCGAGCAGCAAGTAAACGGAACCGCTGCGCCGGCTAATGCGGCCGCGCATAATCCAGGGCACCAGGCAAGGGGTGCATATGCTTTGCAATCCTATCCGGGTGCGACCAAGCTCGCGTCGCAATACGCTCGGCAGATGCACTTTTGCGGTCACAGTGCCTCGATCAGGTCGTACCGCACCAAGACTCCGGCGGCAACCGTGACGCAGTGGTATGCCGGCCGCATGCCCGGAGCGGTGCGCGGTCCGATACGTCACGTCGTGACGCCGGGAATGCAGACGATCACCGGCTCCTACCTCATCGTGCCGGACGGCAGCGGTGGAGTCGTGGTCGAGCAGCTCGTGCTTTCCGGCGTGCTCGCGCAGCGCGCGCACGAGACCGGCGGTAACGGAACGATGATTGCGCTGGCCGACTACGATCCCGCGCTGAGCCGCGCAGAGATGCACCTCTTCGCTGCGGCGGCCTCGTCCGATGCCGCAACGCGAAAGCACGCCAAGGCGCAGCTCAAAGTGAAGTGCGGCGCTAACGGATTCTCTTCGTAGTGGCCTGCAACGCCGGCTTGTGGCGCTCTAGTTCTCCGTGCGCTCCGGGCCGCGTGGCAGTGAGAACTGGATGAGCGTGCGCACCGGAGCGAGGCCGCGGCTGCACACCGCGCACGGCGTCACGCGCAAGCCGATTTTCTCCAGGTCATCCTTCGCCTTGAGCAATCCGCGAGCGTTGGTGACGACGTCCTCGAGCAGCAACACGTGCTGTCCCGACGAATAGGGGCCTTCGACGAACTCGTTGGCAAAAGCGCCGTACCCTTTGGGCTGCTTGCGCACGGCGATCAGCGGTAACCCGGAGAGCTGGGACACGGCGGTAGCAATGACCACGCCGCCGAGCTCGGTGCCGCCGATGATGTCTGGTCCGACTTCGGCGATGATCGGCGTGAACAACCGCGCGATCCGCCGCAACACGTGCGGATCGGCGAACAGGGCGAACTTGTCGATGTAATAATCGCTGCGAGCTCCGCCCGATAGGACGTAGTCTCCGCGCGTAAGCGCGCGCTCGACGATCGTCTTGCGCAGCCAGTTCAACTCGGCCAGCGGGACCGAGCATGACTCCGGGTGTCCTAAATACTCCACTGATACGCGTTCCAGGACTCGGTGACCGGGTTGGGATCGAAACCTTTGAAATCGGGGCTTATCGCCTGCGCCTGGCGGTCCCACCAGAAGAAGATTTGCGGATTCTCGGTGGCGAGCAACTCCTCGATCGTCTCGTACGCCGCCGTGCGGGTCGGCCGGTCGTAGTGCTGCAGTGCGATCTTCTGCGCGCCATCCATCGCCGGCGTGCAATAGCGCGTATAGTTGTAACCGCCCGGCGGAACGTTCTTGCAGACGAAGTTCGACGAGTTGTCGGGGTCAACTCCGGCAAACCAACCGGCGAGGCCAAGGTCGAATTTGCCCGTTTGTAAGATGCCGACCGGTGCCGGCGCGAACAGCGTCGCGCCGTCGTATACTTTGATCTGCGAATCGACGCCGACCTGACGCAACATCGACTGGATGAGGACGGCCGCCTTGCGCCGCGTCGCGTTGCTGTTGTTGGTGACGATGGTCAAGAACACCGACCGGCCACCCTTTTGCAGGATGCCATTCGAGCCTGGCGTGAAGCCGTCGGCAGCCAACAGTTGCTTGGCCCTGGCGACGTCATAGTGATTGACGGTGACGCCGTGAAAGTACGCCCACATCCAATCGGGAAGGTCCTCGGTCGCGAGCTTTTCTTGGCCGAAGGTCAGGTCGTCGAGAAGCAGTTGCTTGTTGATGGCGACGGTAAGGGCGTTGCGGAACGTCTTGTCCGTCAGCGGCCAATGTGTCGTATTGAGCTGCACGCCTTCGTAGCCGTTGATATCGTTGTAATGCACGAAGACGTCGTGCATTTGGCTCAGCGGCTGGTAGGTGGCATACGACGGCTCGAACATCCAGTCGATTTCGTGCGCGCGCATCTGGTTGAGGGTCGTGTTCTCGTCCGGAATGACGTGAATGATTATCTTGGAGAGCTTCGGCGTGCCGCGGAAGTAATGCGTATTCGGAACCAGCGTGATGTGATCGCCGTGGGCCCACTCCGCCACCTTGAACGGCCCCGACCCGATCGGAGCGGTATTGAACGGTACCTGGTTGACGTTTGGATATTTGCTCAGGATGTGCGCCGGGACGATGTTCACCGGGCTATCGCCTTCGGAGAAGAACGTCATGACGAAAGGGCTGAAGCGCTCCTTCAGGTGGACGACGACCGTGGTGGCATCGGGAGTATCGATCGATGCGACCTCGTCGTAGCCGTGCCGCGACACGACGTTGTTGTTCGGGTTCATCATCGCTTGCCATGAGAACTTGACGTCCTGGCTCGTTAGCGGCGTGCCGTCGCTAAACGTTATCCCGTGGCGCAGGTGATAGGTGATCGTCAGGCCGTCTTTGCTAATGCCGCCATTGTCTTGCGTGGGAACTTGCGTTACCAAGATCGGAACCGGATCGCCGTTGGGAAGCGCCGAGATCAGCGGATCGTTGATGAGCCGCGTGATCATGTTGTCGGTGGTGTTAGAGGCCAGCAAGGTGTTGAGGTTTTTCGGCTCGGACTGTATCGCCACGCGAAGGACGCCAGGGTGCGTCCAGGAGTGCTCGGCTCCCGGACCGCCGCCGCCGACTTTGGTGCAGGCCGCCAGCAGCGCTCCGGCGGCGGCGGCGGCGAGGATGCGCTTCACGCGCCGACCTTCTGCGGCACGCGATTTCCAGGAACCGCATCGTAGCGCTCGTGGCGATACGAGTAGGTTCCGAGCCCTTGAGTAGCGGTTCTTAACTCGGTAATGTACCGCGCCAGCTCGACCTGCGGCACGTCCGCCTCGACGACGTCGTAGCCGGAACGGCCCTCCTCGGGATTCATGCCGAGGATCTGACCGCGCTTTCCGGTCAACTGCTGTATAACCGTCGACGTATACGCGTTGGGTACGACCACCTGGACGCGCACGATCGGTTCGAGCACGACCGGATTGCATTTAGGTAATGCGTCGCGCACCGCCATGCCGCTGGCCGTCTTGAAGGCCTGCTCGCTGGAATCGACGTCGTGAAAGGCCCCGTCGAAAAGGGTCACGTGCACGTCGGTGACCGGATAACCGGCTATGCTGCCATGGAGCAACGCTTCGCGGACGCCTTTTTCCACTGCTGGGAAAAACTGGCGCGGCACCACGCCACCGACGATCTTTTCCTCGAAAGTCACGCCGTTACCGCGGTCGCGCTGCGCAAAGCGCAAGTGTACGTCGGCGAACTGCCCGTGGCCGCCGGTCTGATGCTTGTAGCGAGCATGCACTTCGGTACCCGCCGTAATCGTCTCGGTGTAGGGGATGGCAGGCGCATGCGTCTCTACCTCGACCTTGTATTTGCGCGCCAACCGTTCGACGGCGATGGTAACGTGTTGCTCGCCCGACCCGAGGAGAAGAAGCTCGTTGGTAACGTCGGCCCGCTCCAAGCGAAGCGAGGGATCTTCGTCTACGATGCGCGCGAGCATCTGCGAGATTTTGGCTTCATCGATGCGCTCCTTCGGCCGGATCGCCACGGCGAAAACTACGTTGTTACGCGGTACGCCGGGCAGCGCGACCTTGTGACCGTTCGAGGTGAGAACGTCGTCGGTAGCGACCGATTCGAGCCGAGCGATGGCGGCGATCGTACCTGGGCCGGCCTCGGAAATTGGTTCCTGTTTCTTTCCTTGTAAACGGTAGAGGCCGCCCGAGCGGACCTTCTCCCCGTTGCGCGAGCTGTTCGTCAGCGTGGCGTCGCTCTTGATCGTTCCGGAAATCAGGCGCACGATCGAGAGTTTGCCCGACTGCGGATGGATGACGGTCTTGATAACGCGCGCTACCACCGGGCCGCCGGCTTCGGGCGACAACTCGCGCCCTTCGGCATCCAGCTGTGCGGACTGAGCCGGGGTGGGAAACCATTTCGCCATCGCCCGAATTAACGCGGCCACGCCCGCGCCTGTGCCTCCGCCGGCAACTAGCACGGGGACGATCTGATCGTGCGAGCACTCCTCGCACAGGTCGCGATCGATCTCATCCTGCTGCGGCTCGTGACCTTCGAGCAACTCTTCCATAAGGTGGTCGTCGAAGTCGGCCATCGCCTCAAGCAGTGCCGTTCGCGCTGCCCTTGCCGCATCGAGCAGGTCGTCGGGAATCGCGATGTCGCTCTCGCCGGTGCCGTCGTATGCGCGCGCGGTCATCGTTGCGAGATCGATGTAGCCGCGCAAGCTATCGGCTGCGCCGATGGGCCACTGCTCGGCGACGACGTGCCGGCCATAGGCGTTTTGAAGCGCGGCCAGCGTCCCGGCAAAATCGGCGCCGGGCCGGTCCATCTTGTTGATGACAAAGAGATGCGGGACGCGCCGCAGTTCCAGGTGCTCGACCAGCGCTCGCGTTTGCACGACGCGCGCAGGGTCTGCCTCGATGACGATTACGGCAGCATCTACGCCGGCCAACGCCATCTTGGTTTCCTCGAAGAAATCGATGAAGCCCGGACAGTCGACGATCGTAAAATCCAGATCGTCCACCGCAGCGTGCGCGAACCCGACCGTAGTCGATTGCGCGTGAGCGATGCATTCGGGCTCGGAATCGGTGGTCGTGGAGCCGTCCAGGACCGAGCCGCGCCGCGGGATGGCGCCGGTATGAGCCAACACCGCTTCGACCAGCGTAGTCTTCCCCGAGTGGTGCGATCCCACGAACGCGATATTGTGAATGCGGGACGTTTCGGTCATACCGACGCTCCTTTGGTCGAAAAAGCCCAGCTCTTTGGCCGGGCTTCATGATGGCTACCGACGTTTGGTCGTCGGTTTCTTCTTTATGGGTACTTTGCTCGCCGCCCCTTTGGCCGGCCTTTTTTTGGTAGCTGCCTTCACCGGAGCTCTCTTGGCAAGTGGTTTCTTCGCCGAGGCCGCCTTCGCGGCGGGCTTCTTGGGTGCGGCCTTCTTTGATACGGTCGCTTTCCGCGTAAGGGATCTCCGTGCCGGCGCCGGCTTCTTGGCGGGCAGCTTCTTCCCGGCGGCTTTCTTGGCCGGTGCTCGCTTTGCGGCGGCTTGCTTCTTAGCGACGGCTTTCTTGGCGGGCGCTTTGACGCGGGCGCGCTGACCTGCGCCCCCGGAGCCGAGCTTGGCCGGCTTGGCCGGCTTGGGCGGCACCTTCGTTTTGGCGCTCTTCCCCGCGCTCTTTTTGGCCGCCGCGGACGAACCGGCGGGCTTCGCGCCGCGCGTCGGCGCTGCGCCGCTCCCGGCGCCTCGCACCGATTTCGCCGGCGCCTTGGTGGTGCGGGCCGGTCCGGTGGTTCGCTTTTTCGGCCCGACGTCACGCCGCGCTCGCGAGGGAGCCGCAACCGGCTCGGGCTGTTCGGGCAAACCCAACTCGGCGCGGCCGAATCCGCTGATGCTGCTACCGGGCGCTGCGATCTCGCGCTTCTTGCCGTGTCGTTCCAGGTGCTCGCGCGTCGCCCGCAACGCTACGCGCGCCAACCGGCCACTGACCGGGAAAACGAGCTCGTTGACCTGCACTTCGTCGAGCAACTTCAGCACAACATCGAAGGCGCCGCCTTGGTCGCGCGGACTGTGGGCGCTCGATCCGATTGCGATGCCGATGCGCTTGGCCTTGGCCTTGCGCATGAGGCGCCGATTGGCGTCGAGATACTGCTTGACCTGATTCTCGGGATGATCGCGATAGAGAAAGCGGGTGTTTATCTCGACGGCAATTCCGCGCGCCGAGCAGACGTCGAGCACGCGGTCTTCGTAATGCTCCAGCGTCTTTTTGTCGGGCCAGTGCCCGAATGTCGCCGGCAGATAGAAATGCCCGGCGATGCTGCCCGGAAGCTTCTCTAGATCGTCTACCAATCGGTTGACGTATTGCTCCCAAACGCGGTCCGTGCCAACGACGTCGAACAGCGGGGCGAACTCCGGGTTGTCGAGAGGCCAGGCGAAATCCGCACCCTTCTCGGGATGGTCGATCGTAATGAAGTGCACCGATCGGATCAACCCGTCGGGACGCATTGCATCCACGATGTTCTGCGCGTCGGGGCGCGAGCGGGGATCGTTGTCGAGCTCGGCGCCGATCGAGAAGCGCATTCCGCGCCGCAGACCTTCGGAGACCACCGCGGCATGAGCGACGTCGACGCCGGCCACCTCGGCCGCACCGTAGAGATCGCCCGCCTGGGCCAGGTTGAGGGCGCGGCGTACCGTATTGACGGCGCCCGGATCCTCAAAGGTCAGGTAGTTGACGTGATCGCTCACCATCAGGAAGCGGGGCATCCCGCGCCGGCACGCGTGGTAAAACCAAAGAAACAGCATGCGGGCCGAGTACGCGATCGGGCGTTCCTCGGCGAAGGGACGATGCTCGCCTTTGGCGTGTCCGTGACAGTCGGGAATAGCTGCAGTGCGCGGGTCGCTCAGCGTTGTGCTTCCTTTACTCTTCCGGCCCGGGGCAAAATCGTCCGCAATGAACTCATCCGGTGTCTAGCGCGCCGCCGATGCGCGCCCGTTCCCGAGTTTTCAGGACGATATCATCCACCTTCGGATAGATTGGGGAACCTAGCGGCGATAGCCTTCCATCTCAAGCAGGCGCGCCTTCATTGCCAATCCGTAGCCATAGTTGTGCAGCTGACCCGACGCATCGACTACCCGATGGCATGGAAGCAATAGCGGAAGCGGATTTCGAGCCATCGCCTGACCGACGGCACGCGCGGCTTTCGGTCGACCGATCTTGGAGGCAATCCACGAGTACGAACGGACTTCACCGGGTGGAATCTCGGCAGCGGCGCGCAAGGCGGCCTGCTCGAACGGCGTTAAGTCGCTTATGTCAACCTGGCCGACATCGACGCGCCAGGTACGAAAATATCCGTCGATCACGCGGCGCAGCCACTCCGGCGCCTCCCCGACGCTGACTTGCCGGCGCAATCGCCGGTGAACGCGGGCGACGACGTCCTCGACGGTGTCGCCGTTATCGATGCCGATGTACGCGATGCGATCTTCCTTGATTCCGACGTAGAGCCGGCCGATCGGCGTCTGCAGCCAGGTGAGCAGCAGCGGCGTCTGCCGGGTTGCCCGATGAATCTGCGCAATGTGCTCGACCACGCGTGAGGTGAGGTCGCACGACGGTTCCGGTGCCGGCAGGCACGATAGGCAATACGCTACCCCTTCGTACTGCTTGTACAGCTCTTGGCACGGCGGGCATTGGCGCAAATGCGAATCGACCGCCGCACACAGCGTCTGGACGCCTTCTCCACGAATTTCGTCCCATACCGCCTCGACATCACGACAGCGCATGTGCACGTTCTCCTTCGATTGCGAATCTGCCGATCTGCGGTCCGAGAATGCGGCGCAAGATGCGCACCGCACGATGCACGTGCGACTTCACCGTGCCGATCGGTTGATTCAAGATTTCTGCGATTTCAGGGTGGCTGCGGCCCTCGATGAAGCGCAGCGTAGCGGCCGCACGCAAATGCATCGGTAGTTGCAGCAGAGCCCGTTCGACCAGTGCGACGTCGGCGTTCTGCTCGACGATGGTCTCGGGTTGGGGAGGGCCGTCCTGGGTGGACTCGCGCATCAATGCGTCGGGATCGGCCAGAGCATCGAGAGCGACGTTGGTCGGGCGCCGGCTGCGCAGACGATTGCGCGTCACGTTGAGCGTGATGGTGTAAAGCCAGGGCTGCAGGCGCAGCTCGTTGCGCTGCTCCGGCGACATCTTTTGCAGCGCGCGGTAGGCGCGCACGAAGCTATCCTGGACGATCTCCTCAGCATCCTCACGGTTGCCTGTCATGCGCAGGGCGAAACCGTACAGGCGGCGCTGGTACTCGTCGACGATGCGTTCGAATGGGCCCGTTGCCGGTGCCGGTGGCTCCGGTGTGACCCTTGCCCGGGCGGGCATGGCAGGTGGCACGTGAACTCCAGAGTGGAGTGGCGCGAGCACGCTCATACGCCGCTCGAAACACCGACTCGTAGCGTCCCGGTTTCACGCCGGCCCGCACAAACTCCTGAAAAAAGCGCGGAGGATATTGCCTGTAGGCCCAGGGAACGCTCCCCCATGAGGCACCACGGGGCGCCGCAAGCCAAAGATAGACCGTTCGAGTTGCGCAGGGCGACCGAGCGGTTTTTGTTTTCCCGCGCGACACGCAGAGGGGTACGGTATGCATCAGACCATCGAACCGACGGAAGTCTCGTTCGACGCCTTTACGATGTGCAGCTTTCTTCCGAATCTCGATTCGGCGCGAGCCGTCCCACTGGTGCTCATTGGCTATCGAACGCAAAACGATCCGTGGTTCGTCTGGCTGGTGCCGAAAGAAGGCATTAGCTCGGAGGGCCTTACCGACGACCCGTACTACGCGAAGGTCTTACGCGACCCGCATACCTATTTCACGAAGAAGCTCAACAAGTACATCGATGCGACGGGTTGTGTGAAACGCGGCATCGAGATGCTCATCGACTGCCATCAAAACCATCTCGCCTTCACCCCGCTCACCCACTTGAAAGAACTGCCCTTCACGCATCCGCTCGAGGTCCAACTCGTCGGCGCCATGTAGGGGGCAAATGCGAGCGTCTGGGCGTTGCCGTCGTCGGGACGCGCGCAATTTTGCATCCTGCAAAATTGCTACTCACTTCGCGCTCGCTCTCGCCGTCCATGGCTTCGCTCGCGCCTCAGATGCCCTCCTCACGGCAATGCCCAAACGCTCGCAGTGAGATGTAGGGAATGAAGAGCGCGTCCCGACGATGGCAGCGCCCCAGACCTCGCTGGACTTACCTACTCGCTTCGGCCCAGCCGGGCAGTTCGTCGTCGGCACGGATCGTGCGCGCGTAGACGATGTGTACCGGCGTCACCACTTTGCTGTCGCGCAGCTTGCCGTCTATTGAAAGCTTGGCTACAAGCGCTACCAGCAGTCCGCTTCTGCGCGAGTAGTACGCGGTGCCGTCCATCTTCACGGTTCCGCGGACGGCGACGTTGGGATGATCGGGTAGAGCCCCGCGCATCGTACCGACGGCCACGAACCGCACCCCGACGGCGGGAACGCCGTCGACCATTCCGTCGGTCGCGCGTTGCAGCGATCCGCGCAGCGTTCCGCCGCCCACCGGCGAGTTTGCCGAAAACGGCAGGGCCCCGCGCAGTTGGTCGAGTTGGTCGAACGTCGCGCCATCGAGCTGAACGGCGAACGGCTGGTTGAGGATCGTGAGCGCGTCGGGATCGTCGTTTTCGCGGTCGAGGAACGAGCCGCTCGGATCGAGCTCCTGAACGAAATGGGCACGACTCGGCGTGGTTCCGTTCTGGTCGGACCGGGTGTAGCGAGCGTCGACGCTATAGCGGGTAGTGGTTGGGGTCTTTGCTACGCGCAGGTCTTCGCTGCCGTTGAATGCGGCGCTGGAAGCCGTCTGGGCTCCAATGACAAATGTGTCGTTACCTTGAACAGCATAGAGTTCATCGGCGGCTGCCGGGACGGCGCCGGCGAGGTACATAGCGATCGCGCTAGCTAGGAAGACCCGGGGGAGGGGGATTTTGGGTGCTCCGTTTCGCGGTTAGTATCTTCTCTTAACAGTACCACTCTAGGCAAAGGCCACCAAACATATATACCCTAGGGATAGTGAAATGTTTTCGACGCCTCGTTGAGCTAACAACGCTGGGCGCGCTCATTTTTGTGACGATGGCCCCGTCGCCGCCCTCCGCGACTGCGCAAACATTGCAAAAAATTTACGCACGCGCGGCCGATGAAGCGTACAGCCGCCATACCGTCATCGAGCGCGACGGGACGACGTTCGTTTCGAGCGGCGACATCAACGAAGAATGGCTGCGCGATTCCAGCGCGGTCCTGGCCGCCTACCTCCCGACGGCCCAGCGCGACGCCTATGTCCAGGACATGCTGCGCGGGGCCATCGCGCGGCAGGCACGCTACATCTTGCTCGACCCGTATGCAAACGCGTTCACCGACGACTACCGGGTAGCGGAACGGAAGTTCGAAATGGACTCGCTGCTCTATCCGTTGCTGCTGGCGGACCGCTACTGGCAGACGACAGGCGACAGATCGATCTTCACCTCGGATATGCAGCGTGCCATCGCCCGGGTGCTCCTGGTCTTGCGAACCGAGCAGCATCATGCCACGCGCTCGCACTACCGCGACTCGAGCTTACTGGGCGGATCGAACGGAACGCCGGTCGCCTACACCGGGATGATCTGGACGGGGTTCCGTCCGTCCGACGATCCGGCGCAGTACCAATACAACGTTCCCGACAACATGTTTGCGGTCGTCGTACTGCGCGACGTTACCCGTATCGAACGCAACGTCTTCCACAACGATCGCTTGGCGCAAGAGGCCTGGGGGCTCTCGGTTCAGGTGAATAACGCGATCTCGCGTTACGGCACCGCATACGTTCCAGGAGACGGCGTGATCTACGCGTACGAAGTCGACGGTTTTGGGCACGCCAATCTCATGGACGATGCCAACGTACCCTCGCTGCTCTCGATACCGTACTTTGGTTATGCGGAGCGGACCAACTCGCTCTACCTGGCCACCCGCCGCTTCGTGCTCTCTCCCAAAGATCCGTACTATTACCAGGGCCGCTTTGCTTCCGGAATCGGCAGCGCCCATACGCCGCGCGGCTATGTGTGGCCGCTCTCGCTAGAGATCGAGGCGCTCACCTCGGACAACAACGCCGAGATCGGGCGCGTTCTGGGATACGTCGCCAACTCCGATCCCGGCGATCATCTGTTGCACGAGTCGTTCGACCCGTCGAATCCGCGCCATTACACCCGAGTCGATTTCGCCTGGCCGAACGCCGTCTTCACCCAACTCATGGTGAATATCTAGCGTTTTTCCGCTTCACGAACGCGGTCGAGGCCGTCGAAGTACACGATCGTCAACAGGACCGAGAGCGGCACCGTGAGCGCCGCGTCGACCGGCGCAAATCCCCAAAACGACGCATAGCGAACGTGGGCGCCCTGCAATGAGGTGGTGACCTGCGCAATCAGGTAGCTCCCTAGCAGCTCCAGCGTGACGATGACCGCTGCCCGCAAGAAGCTTCCGTGAAAGAGCAGGCTGACGCTGCGAGCGATCGCGCGCGGGACCAGTGCCAACGTTCCGATGGGCGCCTCGAGCGTTGCGTAAACGGGGGCGAAGATCGTCAGTAGTATTACGAAGAGTTGCAAGGTCTGCAGCGTGAGCGCGTCGCTGCCGCTAAGATCGAGATGAAAGAGTTGCGGCGAGAGCACGTTGGGGAAGGCGCTAAGCGCAATGATTGCCCAGCCACGCTCGGCAACGCGGCCGGCAATGCCCGCCGCGGTGAGGCGCTGCTCCGCGAGGTCGTTGGCGACGATCGCGAAGACCGCGGCGCCCAGCAGCGGAACCACCAGCGCGTCGGCGACGTCGATGGTCGTCTGCGTACGACGAAAGGCGAAGAATATCGCCGCTTGCAGGGCGCACGCCGCGACGGTAAGGACCACAAAGAGCGGCCAATGAGCGTAGGTCAGCCGCACGGTGCGAAGCGCCAGCGAGCCTTGCGTGGCCGGCTGCGGCGAGGGGCCCTGTTCGGCCACTTAGGCCACTAAACCCGAACTGCGGTGAGAAAAAAGCGAACGTCTGCGGTACCGGCGCAAACGACGACCGTGTCGGCGTCGCGCATTGGCCGGCCGTCAACCCAAACGCTGAAGTCGCCACGAGCGAACCCGCGTAGCGTACGATGGATCGTCCGTCGCAGCTTGTCGTCGGGAGCGCGTCCACCGATCGCCTCGCGCACGACCAAAACGAGCAGGTCGCGGACGCGCAAGGGCGTTGCCAAAGCGAAGGCGGCCGAGCCGCTGCGCGCGATGGCGTTCAGATCGAGTGGAACCTTCACGCGAATCATGGTCAGCGGCTTTTTGGCAAACTTCGAGGAGCCGCCTGCCGGCGAGGAGTACCGTTACTGCCGATGGTGCCACAGCACGGCGCGCGGCCGGCGAGGCTCAACTCGTCGCGCCCGAGCGCCCCTGCACGATGAGCGAATACCGCCGCCGCAGACCTCCAGACGATACGCGCGGCGGAGGTTTGCCGATTCTTCCACTGATCGTTGTCGTCGTGCTCGCGGGCTTGCTCTTGGGAGCGATCATCGCACACTTTGTCGGCAAGAATCCAACGCCGGCGCCGGCAGTAGTCCCAACATTGAATATCACTCCGCTGCCCCTGAGCACCGCGCCGCCCGGTCCACCGGAAGTGACTGCAACCCAAAGTCCGTCGCAGGCACCGTCGATAACACCATCGCCCGCGCGGACGCCGGCGAAGGCCGTCACGAAAGCACCACTGCCGTCGCCATCGCCGAGCGCCTCCCCGGCGCCGGCGCCCGCGGTCACGCCGTCGCCGGTGCGTACCACCGCGGCAACGCCGACGGCCGCCGCGACGGCGGCTTCAACGCCAAAGGCGGCGCCGGTGGTTGCATCGCCGGCAGCCGTTTCGACACAAAAACCAGCTGCTGCGCCTGGGCCAATGACCGACTCGCAGCACGCGGAAGACGTCGTGCGCCGCTACCTCGATGCGCTCGCAGCCGGCAATGCCGCCCTGGCGCGGACCTACTTGTCGCAAGGTGACCCGACGGAAGCCTCGTTCATGAACTCCAGCGCGCACATCGCCTCGTTGCATCATTCAAACAACCCTGACGGAACGATCGGCGTGCAGGCGGACATCGAGACATCGTCGGGGGAGTATTACGTGACGTTCACCGTACAGCCGATAGCCAACGGTGGGCTTATCACGGATCACACAGCGATCAAACCGACCAACCCATGAGGCGATACCGCTTGCGCTAAGGGCCCCGCTGCGGCACGAGATCGTTCGTCGGAATGGTAGCGGTGGCGCTTTTGCCGTCGCGTGCGTAGACGATCGTAAGCTCCGGCGAACGACTGGCCATGCCGGCAATATCGGCGACACCGAGCTGCGACGCCGGCGTTCCGTTCACCGAAACGATGGTATCGCCGGGACGCAGGCCGGCGCCCGCTGCGGGAACGCCGTTCGCAACGCTGAGCACGCGAAGCGTTCCGGCCGACGGCTGAATCAGTGAGAAACCGAGGCGATTTCCAACGAATGGCTTGGACAGATCGGCATTCGGGGCAAAATAGACGATCGAATGCGCGTAGTCGAAGGTCAGGGTGAAGCGCGACAGGATCGCGGCGCCGATGTTGCCGCTGGTCGATTGCGACGCTAACGCGCCGGTAGCTTGATTCGTAAGCGATACGGCCGGTTCGTGCAGCACGTACGGGCCGATCTGTAGACTCCCGACGCGGGTTATTCGAACGTCATTGGTCCCGCCGATGCCGCCGGCCGCGGTCAGGGAGAGCGCCGCGGCATTTCCTAGACCGTGCAATTTCACGAAGTCGCCGAAAAGAATCAAGTTACCGGCGTTCCCCGTGTCCAGTTGGAAGGTGCCGTCGATGCCGTCAACTCTTGCCGGAATGAGCGGTACCGTACCACCGGTTGTAAACGATACCGCGGTGCCGCTGCCGGAGTAGCGAAAACCCGACGGATCGGCAAAGGCCAGCGTTCGATCGGCGTAGTCGATCGTCACCACGAAGTTCCTGAGCATCTCGTAGCCGAGAAGCCCATCGATCGGCGTGCCGTGAAGCTCGCCGACGATCGAATACGGAAGCGGCAGCACGAGAAACTGTTGATCGCGCAAGCTGGCACCGCCGACCGCGACCTTTGCGACCTTGGCGAGACCGGCGCTGACTTGCGCAGTGCCGGCGCCGCTGATCGGCACGGTGCCCAAGCTCTTGATGTGCAGGCGCGCGGCGGCGCCGGGTGTCAAGATATTTGCGCCGCCCGAATCGAAGACGAAGTGCAGCGGTCCCTTACCGTCGATCGTAGCGCTTACGATGATGTGGCCGCCCTCATCGCTGCTCATCTCGAACGGTACGCTGACGCTGCTTCCCACGTTGAGGCTGCCGGTCAGATGGGCCGCCGGCCGCGCAAAGTCGGCAACGGCGATCGCGGGCGCGACCGTGACGCTGGTCGCGCGTGACTGTTGATCGTAAGCTGGGTTTCCATTGCCGTTGACCTCGGCGAACGGATACAGGATGCCGTTGACATGGCGATAGTCGCTGAATGTCGCGATCTGCTGCTCGTTCATATCGCCGTAGATAACGTAGCGGCCGATCAAGTTCGTGGCGCGGGAGATCCAGACGTCGATGCGCGAACCGCCTTGGGGCACGACGGTAACGACGTCGTAATCGACGCCGGCAATGGACTTGCGACCGGCGTAGGTGAAAGCAGCCGGATCGGTTTGCGGACTCCACCAGCCGTTGCGATTCACGTACGCGGTCGTGCGAGCGCTCCGCAGCGCGGCTTGCGAGGTGTCGGGCTGCAGCATTCCGTTGAGATCGCGCCAAGGTCCGCTCTGGTCGATTCCTGCTTGTACCGATCCGCTTTGCACGGTATAAACCGCGCGATAGTATCCCGTGCGAGTGTCGGTCCAGGTGCTGAACGTACCGGAGAGCCCTTGCCCGGCAGCGGTACCTTGAACCGTGAGCTCGGCGACGGAATCCCATGCGGCGCCACCGCTGGCGGTCTTTACCTGCGCCAGCAATGCCTGCGGATCCGGCGCAGCGACCTGGGCCAGTGCCGGTGTGCAGAGCGCGAAAATCGCCGCCAGCACGGCCCCGGCTAAGCGCGCCATCGCCACCTTCGCATCGGCACCTCCGTAAGCGGTTAGATTTCGGCGCCCATCCCGGTATTTGCTCGTACGACAAGTTGGTTGTAGCTTAGTTCGGCCTGCTCGTCGCGCGAGCACAGCGTTCCGACGATGGCGGCGATGAATCCCAAGGGGATCGAGACGATGCCCGGGTTGTTGATCGGAAAAAGCGCCGCCGCGCCCATGAACGACGGCGAGATCGCGATGAGGGCCAGCGACGAGATCAAGCCGGTAAGCATTCCGACGAGCGCGCCGGCCCGATTGAAACGCTTCCAAATCAGCGAAAGAACGATCGCCGGAACGTTAGCGCTCGCCGCAATGGCGAAGGCTAATCCGACGATTATGGTGACGTTGAATCCGCGCAGGGCCAGAGCCAAGGCGATGGATATGGCGCCGACCGCCACCGCCGTTGCCCGTGCGACGCGCAGTTGCTCGACTTCGTCACCTTGGCCGCTGCGCACGACATTCCACCAAATGTCGTGGGCGAATGCGGAAGATGCAGCGATCGCAAGTCCGGCGACGACCGCCAATATGGTGGCAAAGGCGACCGCGGCGACGAACGCCATCAAATACGGACCGCCGAGGTTGTTGGCTAGCAGCGGAGCGGCGAGGTTGTTGTTCTGTTCGGGAACGATGTAGCCGTCACGCGCCAGCTTCGCGTTGAGTTGGCGGGCATTTTCCGGATGCCGCGCGATGTAGTGGATCGCCGCCGCGTTTTGCAGGTGAGGACCGATGTCGGCTTTGCCGACCAGCGTTGCCGCACCGAGTCCCATGAACATCGTCGTCAGATAGAAGACGCCGATGAGAACCATGGCCCAGGCGACGGACGTTCGTGCGGCGCGCGCATCCGGAACCGTGTAGAACCGCATCAGAATATGCGGCAGCCCTGCCGTGCCCAGTACCAGCGCCAGCGCCAGTGACAGCAGGTTGATCGTACCCATGCCGCCGTGGTACTGCAGCCCCGGTCGCAAGAGGTTTACCGCGCCTGCCGTTCCCGCTACGTGGACGTTGGCCGCCGCGGTGAAGAACGACGTTAGCGAGAACCCGTAATGCGCCAGCACCAGGACCGTTAGCAGCAGCGCAGAGACGAGCAGCAGAAACGCTTTGATGATCTGCACCCACGTCGTAGCCAGCATGCCGCCGGCGATGACGTAGACGAGCATGAGTACTCCCACGCATACTACCGCAGTAGAATAATCGACGCCCGGGATCAGTACTCCGACGAGCGATCCTGCGCCCACCATCTGCGCGACCATGTAGACGATGCTGATTACCAGCGTCGTAATGGCGGCAACCGCGCGCACGCTGTGACCGTGTAGCCGGAACGAGATAATGTCGGCGGTGGTATACTTTCCGGCGTTGCGCAACGGTTCGGCAACGAGAAAGAGAACCGTCAAATATGCAACGAGGAATCCGACCGAGTACATGAACCCGTCGAAACCGTAGAATGCGATCAGCCCGGCGATCCCCAGGAACGACGCCGCCGACATGTAATCGCCGGCCACGGCCCAACCATTCTCCAGGCCGTTGATCTGCCGGTTTGCCGTGTAAAATCCCTTCGTCGTCGTGCTGCGCGCCGCAGCCCACCACGTGATCACCAGCGTGATTCCAACGAAGACCAGGAACATGACCAGTCCGGGATCGGAGATCATGCAAACTCCTTTCGCACGTTCTCCACGATCTTTTCCTCCAGCTTATCGAAGGAGCGCGCGCGCCAGAGGTAGAGCGCCATGAGGATCCAGGCCATAGCGAATTGGGATAACGCGAATGCGAACGCAAGGGTGAGCGGACCCCAAACCGGCCGGCTCATCAGAGCCGGTTGAAAACCGACCAACACCGGCAGCGCCATAAAGTAGATGAGAAAGAAGATCGTGGCGGGGGTGAGGAAGCGGCGTTTGCCGGCGAGCAGCGCTTGAAAATTGGGGTCCTGCGCGACCGTATCCCAGTCGCTCGGCGTGAGATGATGGTGTTCCACGAGACCTCCGCGATCGGATGTGCAGGTGGGGGTTCACCAAAGAACCCCTGGTTCCGTTGACGCGGAGTTCAACCCAAGCGGTTACGATCTTCCGTCGCGGCCGACGTGGTTATTCCGCACAGCCGGCGCAGTGTGCCGCCGAGCAACGCTTCCAGCGCGAGAGCGGCGAGCACGATTCCAATCGTTACCACCCAGATCAGAGCCCGGTCGTGCAGCGGCACGGCGCGCGCGGTGAGCAGCATCGCCAATCCCGCGAGCGCAAGTCCGATCGTCAGTCGGGTCAGCCCGCGCAGGAGCGAAGCCGGCGCTCGCGCCGCCGCGGCTGCATCGCGTACGAGCCGCAGCGGCGATCGCGTGCCGACGTCCCAAATCGAAAGCGCCGCAAACACGCACACGATGGCGCCGGCGAGCAGGCTAAATGCATCGAATCCTCGAGCGAACGACGCGGGCACTACTCTTCGTCGGGCCAGCCGGCGAGCTCACCGATCGCTGCGCTCTTCAAGACGCGCAAACCCAGCATCGCGCACTTCATTCGCGTCGGGCTTATGCCGATTCCGACGTTCTCGAGAACCGTCTCTTTTGAGAGGCGGGCGACGTCGGAGAGTTTCATCCCCGCGACGGTCTCGGTCAACATCGATGCCGATGCCTGACTGATGGCGCATCCCTTGCCGGAGAATTTCACTTCGCTGACCCGGCCCTCACCGTCGACCCGCAAGTCCATGCGAATCTGATCGCCGCACAACGGATTGAGGTCCTCTGCGCTGGCATCGGGAGCGTCGAGCGTGCCGAAGTTACGGGGATTGCGATAGTGATCGAGGATGTAATCCCGATAGAAGTCGTCCATTACCCGGAGTCAGAGCCTGAAGACGTCGGCAGCTTTGTTCAAACCGTCGGCAAGCGCGTCGATATCGGCCTGCGTGTTGTACAGATAGAACGAAGCGCGGGCGGTAGCCGGCCAGCCCATGCGCTCCATCAAGGGCATCGTGCAGTGATGGCCGGCGCGAATGCAGATGCCGTCGGTGTCCAGGATCGATGCCAAATCGTGAGCGTGAATGTCGCCGAGGTTGAACGAGATGACGCCCGAGATGCGCTGCGGGTCGCGCGGTCCATAAATGGACAAGCCTCGCTCCTGCAGCGGAGACAGTCTTTCGAAGGCGTAGCCCAGCAGCGACTGCTCGTGCCGGCGAATCCAATCCATGCCTGCCGCATTGAGGTAGTCGACGGCTACGCCGAAGCCGATCGTTCCCTCAACGTTGCTCGTGCCGGCTTCGAACTTCCAGGGCAGCTCGTTGAAGGTTGTCCGCTCGTACTCTACCTTGCGGATCATGTCGCCTCCGGCCAAGAATGGCGGCATGGCTTCGAGCAGCGCGCGTTTACCGTACAGCGCACCGATGCCGGTTGGGGCGAGCATCTTATGTCCGCTGATCGCATAAAAGTCGGCATCGAGCGCCTTTACGTCGACCGCCATGTGCGGCGCCGCCTGCGCCCCATCGATCGCTACGACCGCACCGGCAGCATGGGCGCGCGGGATGATGATGTCGAGGGGAGCGATCGTTCCGAGCGTGTTGCTGACGTGCGAAAGCGCGACGAGTTTCGCTCCGTCGAGCAGATCGTCGAGTCCGTCGAGGACGTGGTTGCCCGAAGCATCCACCGGAATAAACCGCAGGCTCGCGCCCGTCTTGGCCGCGAGCAGTTGCCATGGCACGAGGTTAGAGTGGTGTTCGAGTTGAGACGTCAGGATTGCATCGCCGCGACGCAGACGCTCGAGGCCCCACGAATACGCTACCAGATTGATCGCCTCGGTAGCGTTACGCGTGAAGATCAGCTCGCCAGGGTCGGATATTCCGAGAAAGCCGGCGATTCGAGCACGGGCACCCTCGTAAGCATCGGTGGCGCGCTCGGCGATTTCGTAGACTCCGCGGTGAATGTTGGCGTTGTATTCCTCGTAGTATTGCACCAAGGCGTCGATGACCGCACGCGGTTTCTGCGAGGTGGCGGCGGAGTCGAGGTACACCAGACGCTTGCCGCGCGACGTGGGAACGCTCAAGATCGGAAAGTCGGCGCGGATGCGCTCGGCGATCGAGTCGTGCGCGGCAAGCATATCGGTTAGGCCTTGGCTCGTACGGCCGCGCGAATTTCTTCGCGCAGCGCATCGGTCGGAAAGCGGTCGATCACCGGCTCGAAGAATCCGAGGGTAATCATCCGTTCGGCTTCCTCCGCTTCGAGACCGCGACTGAGCATGTAAAAGATCTGCTCGTCGTCGATCGCGCCGACGGTCGCACCGTGATAGGCCTTGACATCGTTGGCCGCAATCTCAAGAGCGGGAATCGAATCGATGTGAGCGCTCTGCGAGAGCAGGAGGGAATCGTCACGCAAGCTGGCGTTGCTGCCTTGTGCGTCCCGAGCAATGCGAATGTTTCCGAGATACCGCGCCTGGCCGCGTTGCGTGGCCGCAGCGCGCACGAACGTCTCCGAGACCGCGTGACCTACCTGGTGGGACACGGTCGTCACCAGGTCGACGTGCTCGTCGCCTCGGGGAAAAAAGAGGGCGGCGACTTCGACGCGCGCGCCTTCGCCGGCGATCTGCGTGTCGGCCGAGCCAACGCTAAGCCCAGCGCCCAATTCGGCGAGCGCCCAGGACATGCGCGAGTCGCGTCCCGGAAGAACGCCGCGGGTCATGAGGTAGCGGACATCGCTCGGTGCATTTTGCACGCTCGCGTAGGTGATATCGGAACGCTCGCCGGTCACCACTTCGACCGCTCCGCATACAAAGGTTCCGCTCGCCGCGTCGATTCGCTCCACGATCGTCGCACGCGAGCCGCGCTCGGCGAGCACGAGCGTGTAGGGGAAGAACGCTCCGCCGGCGGCGCCATAGGTAATGACGATCGGCTCGGCAATGTCCGCGTCGGCCGGAATGTAGATGAATGCGCCGGTGCGTGCGCGGGCCGCGGCCAAGGCGCCGAACTTTGTGTTTTGCACGGCGGTGCTTCCGAACACCCGTTGGAAAAGCGAACCCTGCTCGTTGGCTGCGGCGGCGAGGGTCGTGGCAAGCACGTGCGGGTGCGAGACCCGCGGCAACTCGACCTCGCCGGGCGCGTCGTCATTGGGAATCGGGAGCTTGTCGAGATCGAACTTCCAGTAACGGCCCGCCCGCTCGCGGCCGGATTGCGTGATTCGCGACCGTTCCAGTAGTTCGCCGCGCCGAGCCTCCCAGTGCGCGACCGCCTCGGCGACGTTAGGCAAGCGCGCTACTCTCCTCGCGAATGATATCGTAGCCCTCGCTCTCGATGCGATGTGCGAGCTCGTGCCCGCCGGTCTTCACGATGCGCCCGTCGACCATCACGTGTACCACGTCCGGCGCGATGTGTTGCAATATGCGCGGGTAGTGCGTAATGATCAAGAAGCCGGTGTCTTTGCCATCTTCGCTGGCACGGAGTGCGCCGACGGCGTTACCGACGGCACGAAGCGCGTCGATATCGAGACCCGAGTCGGTCTCATCGAGAATTGCATACTTTGGAACGAGCACTGCCAGCTGGAGCATTTCGAGGCGCTTTTTCTCGCCGCCCGAGAATCCGTCGTTGAGGTAGCGCCCCAAGAACGAGGGATCCATGTCCAGCAGGTCCATCTTATCGAGGAGCAACTGCCGGAACTTCGCCGGCGGCAAGGAGCCGGGCCGCACCGCCTGACGCGCTGCGTGCAGGAAATTTGCCACTTTGACGCCCGGTATGGCGGCCGGATATTGAAAGGAAAGAAATAACCCGGCGCGAGCCCGTTTATCGGGTGCAAGGGCGAGCAAGTCCTCGCCGTCGAGGGTGACGGTGCCTTCGGTTACCGCGTACTTCGGGTGCCCGGTTAGCGAGAGGGCCAGCGTGGACTTTCCGCTGCCGTTGGGGCCCATCAACGCGTGCACCTTACCGGGTTCGACGAGCAGGTCGATCCCTTTGAGGATTTCCCTGTCCTCGACCCGAGCGTGAAGGTCGTGGATGCGAAGGCCGAGGTCGGTCACAGGCTGGCTTGCTCCTCTGCGGTGGCGTTCAATGCTCAGTTATCGTAGCTTGGGGCCTCATAGAAAGTCAAGGATAAACTTTACTATCTCTCCGGGAACGTGATAGGATGGGGGCGGAATGCACTCCGACCGTTTCTTCCAAACGACCCGAGGGCGGATCGTCGCCGAGCTGCGCCGCCGCGGGTCGGCTTGCGCCGCCGACCTCGCCGCGACGTTCGGCGTTTCGCCCAACGCGATTCGTCAGCAACTCGTGGTGCTGGAGCGGGACGGCTTGGTCGAGGAACGGCCGGTGCGCCGCGGACCGACGAAACCAACGCTCGAGTTTTCGCTGACGGCGGAAGCCGAGAAGCTCTTTCCGCAAAACTACGACAAGATGCTCGGCGCCGTGCTGCGCCAGGTGCGCAGTCAGTACGGCGAGTCGGGCGTCGCGGCGATCTTCAAAGGCATCGCCGAACGCACCACGGTCCGGGCCAAAGAGCGCATCAACGCCGGCACGGAAGAAGGCCGGATGGCACAGCTCACCGAGGTGCTGCGCGACTCGGGCGTCCTGGCCGACTACAGCCTCATCGATGGAGGCTTCGAGCTGCACGAACACAACTGTCCGTACTCATCGGTCGCCAAGGAGAATCCCGAGGTCTGCTCGGTGATTCACCACGTCATCGACGAGACGCTGGGCGGATCGCATCGGCAAGTCGAGTCGCTCGCCACCGGCGGCAAAGAATGCCGTTTCGAAATAAAGCCGAACATCGCCGCATCAACAAAGGTCTCATGAACTTTCCAAAATTTCAGCAATTGGTCGAAGATCGCACCGGATTCCGCACGATGGAGAACCCAACGGCCAGCGGCGAATATTTCAGCGATTCGTGCGGCGACATGTATAACTTTTTCTTGAAGATCGGTCCCGGCGCGGTCATCGAAGACATTTCGTACTTTACGACCGGTTGCGGTTTCGGAACCGCGACCTGCAGTTTGGTCGTCGATCTGGCCAAGGGCAAGACGATCGGCGAGGCGGCCGAGATCTCGCCCGATGACATCGAGGCCGCGTTGGACGGCTATCCGGAGAAGAAGAAGGATTACCCCGAGCGTGCGCTCGAGGCACTGCACGTGGCATTGGAGGATTACAAGGCGAAGGTCGCTGCCGGAACGATTCCCGATTTCGCGCAGCAACCGCGCGCGGCAGCGCCGGCCTCCAACGGTGCAGCCGCTCCGGCGCCGGCGGCGGAAAAGATCGTCATCAAGCTGCACTAGGCAGTGCAACGGCGCAGCGCACTTCGTAGCGGGTGGTATGGCGGGCGCGGTCGGCGAGCGATTCGAAGAGCGTAAGTTCGCGCACGCGGATGCTGATTGGAAGGATGTCGAGCGCCGGTAACGGCGCTCGATCCGTTTGGCGCACTCGCGCCAGCGTGACGTGCGCTACCGCATGCTTGCTGAAGGTGAAGCCGAGCTGCTCGTAGGCAGCGCGTGCCGAGCGCGCGAGCGAGCGGAACGCTTCGCCTGGTTCGCGGGCGCCGAGGTAGACGATGCGCGGAGCCCGCTCGTTGGGGAACGCCCCCATTTTGTCGAGGCGCAGTTCGAACGCCCGGGCCTGCGATGCGACCTCGCGCAACGCTTCGCTGATGCCCGCTACTCGCGCGGCGTCGACGTACCCCAGAAACGCGAGCGTGATGTGGAGTTTCTCTTCGAATTCGAAGCGGCCACGGACGCCGCACGTCTGCAACCGCTGGGCGACCGCCGCGCAGGCGGCCCGCTCGCGTGCCGAAAGCGCGATCCCAACGAATAGCTTCACGCCGTGGCTAAGTACGGATTGCTCGTGCGTTCGATACCGATGCTGGTGAACGGACCGTGCCCGGGGATCACCCGGGTTGCATCGGGGTAATCGAGCAGCTTGCGCCGGATCGAAGCCACGATGTCTTCCATCGACGTGCCGCCCAGATCCCAGCGGCCGATCGATCCGCGAAACAGGGTGTCGCCGGTGAGCAGTTGCGTCGTCGAGCCGTCGCTGATGGCAAAGCAAACGCTTCCCGGCGTATGCCCGGGAGTGTGCAGGACTTCCATGCGTACGTTGCCGGCCTGCAGAACGTCCCCGTCGTGAAGATCGGCGTCGACGGTCGCGATCGCCGGCGCTCGATAGAGCCCGATGAGCGCGGCCTGCCATTCGAGCCTCCGATAGAGCTGCAGATCGTCGGGGTGCAGCATCCCCGGCGCGCCGGTGATTTCGCGTAGCCTTCCGAGGTCGCCGATGTGATCGATGTGCGCGTGCGTGTGCACCAGCACGGTGGCGCGCAGCCCGCGCCGCGCCAGGGCTTGTGCTACCGCATCGACGCCGTCGCCGCCATCCACGACGATCGCTTCGCCGGTAGTCTCGTCGCCGACGATCGAGCAGTTGCAGGCCAGCGGTCCAACCGGCATCGTCTCCAGGATCATAGATTAGCGTTCCCGCGCGAAGTCGCTGTAGGTTCCGTCGAGATAGCCCAGCGGCTGACCGCCGCGGGCTTCGCAGGCGAGGACCCGGCCGACGAAAATGGAGTGCGAGGCCGCTTTGTGTTCGTCCTCGACGGCGCAATCGAAGAATGCAACCGTTCCGTCGAGCACCGGCGCGCCGGTAGCGCGGTATCCGTGGGCGATGCCTTCAAATTGCCGGTCGCGCACGCCGCCGGCAAACCGCTCGGCCAACGTTTGCTGGCCGGTTGCCAGCACGTTCACGCAGAAAATTCGCGAGTTGGCGATGAACAGATAGCTGCGCGCGTCGCGATTGACGCAGACCAAGACGGTCGGCGGATCGGCCGAAACGCTGGCAAAAGCGCTCACCGTCATGCCCCGCGGCTCGCCGTCGTGCAGCGAGGTCACCACGGTTACGCCGGTCGGGTAGTGCCGCATCGCGCGCCGGAACGCGGCTTCGTCTACGCGATTCATCGAACGCGCGCGCCGATACCGGTGCCGTCCCCCAGCGGAATAATCGTGGCATCAAGGTCGGGGTGATGCAAGAAGTACTCGTTAAACGCGCGCACCGCGCGAACGTTTTCGCTGTCGTCCCGTGACGGCGGTTTGGCGACGCGGCCGCCCTGAAGGCAGTTGTCCACGATCACTAGCCCAGACAGCTTGAGCATCGGGAGCGTTGCATCGAGGTAATCGCGATACTCGGTCTTTACCGCGTCGAGAAAAACGATGTCGAGGTTGCGATGCGGAAAGGTCGGAAGCAAATCCAGCGCCGGCTGATTCAGGATCTCGATGTTGTCGTCTTCGCCGGCGCGCTTGAAATAGGTGAGCGCCACTTCGGTGCGCTCGCTGTCGGGATCGACGGTCCAGATCTTCCCGATCAGCGGTTGGGCGAGCGCCATCCACAAGGTCGAATACCCGTAGGCCGTGCCGATCTCGAGAATTCTGGTTGCCTGCATCGCGTGCACGAGCGCGGAAAGAAGGCGGCCGGTCTCGCGCGACACGATCGGAATCCCATCCTTGCGACCATGTTGTTCGAGTTCGAGCAAGAGCGGATGCGGTTCGGGATGCGTCTTTTCAAGATAGCGAACGACGTCGTCCATGAGGCCTTGGTGTTGGCCGAGCAGCGTAGCCGACCTTCCCTAGGGAACCTCTGAGGAAGTCCATGTACCGATCGTTTGGCCGCAAAGGCGTTAGATGTTAGGAGAAGGCGAGGAAGCATACATGGAGGCGTCTGTGACCGAGCCTTCGACAACACAGATGACGGCTTTGCGGTCAAACCCTTCGGGCAGCGGCATTTTCGCCGCAGCTCGGCGTTGCGCCCTCGGTCACAGAGGGCGCTGCTATGCTCCGTCGGGCGCGCCTAAATCTGCGGCGAAACTGCTCGCTGCGATCGGTGCAGCGACTTCCTCAGAGGTTCCCTCAGAGCAGGCGCCGTGGGAACCGGGTCGAACCTGCCATGTTCCCCAATGACCACGCGCCTGCGTCTGTTCCCGCTTTCGGCTGTGCTCTTCCCCGGCACCGTTCTCAACCTTCATATTTTTGAAGCGCGCTACAAGCAGATGATCGCCGAATGCTTGGAGAGCGGCGAGCGCTTCGGCGTCGCGTTAATTGCGGAAGGGCGCGAGGAAGGCGATCCGGAGGTGGTACCGCACACCGTTGGCTCGACGGCCGAAATAATTGAAGTTGCGCCGTTGCCGTTCGGGCGCTACTTGGTGTCGACGATCGGGCGGCAGCGCTTTCGCATCCACGAAGTGGTCGGACGCGAACCGTATCTGGCCGCCGAGGTCGATATCATCGACGATGCCTTCGTGCAGGACGAACGAAGCGATGCGCTTGCCGACCGCGTGCGCGCGCTATACCTCGAGTATTGCGAGTTGATTGCCGAGTTCTCGGGGAAGCCGGTCTCCGTCGATCTCTCGATCGATGCCCAACAGCTCTCGTACTTTATCGGCGAAGCGTTGCAGGTCGGCGCGGCCATCAAGCAGCGCTTGCTGGAGACCGACGACACCGGCGACCGGCTCGAAATGGAGTGCAGTTTTTTGGAACGTGCCTTGCCGCAGCTTCGCGCCGTCCTCGAGCGGAGCCGGCGGGAGCTTCAAGCGCGACGCGACGCCGGCGAAGATCTTTCATATCGGCCCGAGCAAGAGAAATACTTCGGCAAGTTCTTCAGCGCAAACTGAGGCACGATCCGGTGCCGCCGAGCTAGCGCGCTTGGCGTTCGGCAGCGAGCAGGACGTTGCGCAGGAGCGCAACGTTGGTTACCGGTCCGACGCCGCCGGGCACCGGTGTGATGGCTCCCGCAACCGCTGCCGTCGAATCGAAGTCGACGTCGCCCCGCAGTTTTCCCTCGACCAGCGTCGTACCGACGTCGATAACTGTTGCGCCCGGCTTGATGTCGCTGCCGGAGATGAGCCCGGGAACTCCGGTCGCAACCACGACGACGTCGGCCATTCTGAGGTACGGTTGCAGTCCGCCGCTCTCTCTGTGCAAAACGGTTACCGTGGCATCTTCGGCCAGCATCAACATCGCGACCGGCGCGCCGACGACGATCGAGCGTCCGATCATCACCGCGCTGTAACCGGCGAGTGGCCAATGAGGACTGCGCTCGAGCAGCAGCATGACGGCAGCCGGCGTTGCCGGGACGAACTCGGCTCCGGCTCCGAACGCAAGATGCCCTTGGTTGATCGGGTGAGCGCCGTCGACGTCCTTGTGCAGCGGAATCGAATCGGCTATCTCGCGAATCGCCAAATGCTCGGGTAGCGGCTGTTGCAACAGTACGCCGTGAACGCTTCGATCCCGGCCGAGCAACTGCAGTTCGCGGCGAACGGCGTCGGGCGAGACCGAATCTTCCAAGTCGTTGACCGTCACCGCAATGCCGGCCCGCTCGGCGGCGCGCTCGAGATTGCGAACGTAAGCGACCGACGACTCGTTGTGACCGACAAAGACGATCGCCAGCCGGGGATGAACGCCGCTTTCGCGAAGCGCAGCCGAACGCGCAAGCAGGTCAGTGCGAAGTTCGGCGGCGAGAGACCGCCCATCGAGAATCTTGGCCGGCACGTGGTCGCGCATTCGTCCGTACGAGGAGGCAAACCTGGAACGCGTTCGACGCGAGGTCGTGTTGGGCCGAGGCTTTTCAGCCGAGGATTTCACCCAGGCTCTCGCCTCCTTTCGCAAGTTGTACAACGTCGCGCCCGAGATCGTGCGCTGCAGTCCGGACGTTTTGGAGCGTTACTGCGCGCTCTTTGCTGCTCCGCACGCCGCTACGTCGCAGCGCGAGATTCGCCATGCGGGCTTGTTGTTGACGGCGGCGGTGCAAGCCCCCGGCACCATCGCATTCGAAGGGCAGGTCGACGAAGATCGCATGGGCGATTGGTAGCGGAGCATTTGCAATGAGCGCGCGCCTGGGGTGGTTTGCCGGAGTGTTAGCCGCAGCGATCGCTGCGTTGGTGCTCTACGCGTATTTTTCAGGCGGCCAGGGCGCCACGACCGGGCCTGCATCTCTTGCCGGACACGCCGCTCCGAGTTTTCCGGTCGTCGATCTGGCTGGTCGTCCTGCGGCGCTGCGCGATTATGCAGGCAAGGTCGTTCTGATGAATTTGTGGGCGACGTGGTGTCCGCCGTGCCGCGCCGAGATGCCCGATCTGCAGCGGTTGTATCAAGCCGAACGCAAGCGCGGTCTGGTCGTGCTGGGCGTCGATCAGGGCGAAGCTCCGGCGCGTGCTGCCGCCTTCGCTACCTCTTTGGGCGTTCACTATCCAATGCTTGCTGACGAGGCGCAACAGTACGGGCGAGTTTACGCGGCACTGGGTTTGCCGACGACGATCGTCATCGACCGCAGCGGTAAGGTGGTGCAAGGGTTTGACGGCGCCCTCACCTTCGATCAGATGCGCTCGGC
>JBPYDW010000064.1:0-2878 GCA_051986335.1 Vulcanimicrobiaceae bacterium
GCTGGCACGAAGGTGAGTTGCCGACCAACCCAAGCACCCAGTGACGGATGCGGGTCCCGCTTCTCGCCGCCCTTCTCGTCACGCTTGCTGAGACCGCGGGAGTAGCGCAAACCTACTCCTCCTCGACCCCCGCACCGCGAACGACGTCGGTTCCGGCACTGCGAGCTCTCGCCGTCCGACGCGAGATCGAAGAGCGTTTCGCGATCGGCATTGAGGCCGAATCACGCGGCGATTGGGCCGCCGCCGCAGCCGAGTTCGAACGCATCGTGGCGTTGCGCCCGGCGGAGCCGCAAGGTTCGACGGCACTGTACGATCTCGCGATAGCATATGCGAATCTACAGCGCAACGACGATGCTGCACGCGCGCTGCGTGCAGCGATCGCGCTCGACTCAGGCTTCCTCGCAGCGATGGCAAACCTCGTTGCAGTGGATATCGCTCGCGGCGACTTACGTGAAGCGCGCGCGATTGCCGACCGCTACGTAGCGCTCGCGCCGGACTCGGCGCGAGCGCTTTATTCACGCGGAATCGTCGCGCTGCGCGCCGGCGACGCCGCTACTGCGCGCGAGGATTTCGGCAAGCTGCTGCACGCCAATCCATCCTATGCAGTTGCCCACTACGATCTCGCGCTCGCCGAAGAACGTCTTGGCCGCTACGATGCGGCCGAGCGCGAGCTCCGCAGCGCCCTATCGCTGGCACCGTCGTACGCTCGCGCGCGTTTTGCACTCGGCGTCGTTCTCCTGCGAGAGGGGGAACGCGCCGGTGCCCGCAATGCGTTCGCACAAGCCTGGCTCGACGCCGCGGGCGATCCCGCGCTGCAAAATATTGCTGCCGCGATGCGGGACTCGATCAAGATTTAGACTTTCTTCATGAGGACCCCATACGATGCGCTCACCACGCACACTCTCTCTTGGAGGCTTCATGTCTAGAAAACTAGCAGCACTTGCCGTGGCCCTGAGCGCTGCCGCACTTGCGGCGTGCGCAGGCCACTACGGCGGAACTGCTCCAAGCAGCGACTCGTCGTTCACTCTTCCGAGAATGCCGGATCTCCAAATCACCGCGAAGTTACCCAACGGTGCGACGGGCACGGCGTCGGAAGAGCTGCCGAGCGAGGGCTTGGGCACTGTTAAAGATCCGCACTGGAAAGCAACACTGGGCGGCTTTACGCAGCAATCGTTCTCTCAGGCGCTCGGTTTCCCGCCAGGCACGGTTCTCACCATTAAGAACATCTCGACGACTACCGCGCATACGTTGAACGAGGTCAAGAAAATCCTCGGCCCGCCGGCGAGGTTTCCCGCGAATCCGTCGCTACCGTCGACTCCGTCGGGCGGCAAGTTCGGCAAAGGATATCGCAGCGGTTCAATCAGTCCGGGCGCAACAGTCAAAGTCACCCTTGGAAAAGCCGGCATCTACTTGATCGGCTGCGCCTTCCACTATCACTTCGGAATGCAAGACGTGTTCGTTGTCGCCGCCGGTGCAACACCGGGACCGCAAGGGACACCTCCGGCAAAATGAAACAACTCCGCGCCGTGCTCTGGCTCGGCTTGCTTTTGGTTGCTGCAATTACGGCGTGCACTAACGGCGGCGGTTTGGGCACGGTCGGCACCGGCGGGGGCGGCGGCACGCCCCCGCCGTTCACCGGAATCGGCATCGCCATACCCTCCGGCAAAATCGGCGTCGTTAACGATCCCACGTGGGGTAGCGTGGGCGGTTACACGCAAAGGCACACATCTCAAGTTCTAGCATTTCCGCCAAACTCAAAGATCACGATAACGAATCTTTCTTCGTCGACGCAGCACACCCTGAACGTCATCGCGCTAAACAACACGCCGCCTCCGAATTGGCCGGCAAGCCCAAGTCTATCGATTAACCCGAGCGGAAACGGCGTGCTCGGCGTCGGCTATGCGAGCGGCATCATCAATGGTGGCAAATCGGTGACGGTCAAGCTCACGAACCCTGGAATTTATCTCATCGGTTGCGCGTTTCACTATCTTTCGAACCAAATGCGCGACATCATCGAGGTCGCGACCGGCGCGACGCCCGGACCGACTGCCTCGCCTGGGCCAGGCCCGTATACAGTTAAGCGCGCGGCATCGTCGCCGCTGACGCCGCGGCAGCCGCGACTCGTCGACCAGCGCGGCCGTTCCTTTACGCTCGCATCGCTGCGGGGAGAACCGCTCGTGATCACATTCGTGTCCGCGCACTGCACCGACGCGTGTCCACTGATCAACGCGCAGTTCGCCGACGCCGCACGTAGGGTCGAAAGCGCGCATCTAGCGGCCCGCCTACTGACGATCACACTCGATCCGGAACACGATTCGCTGAAGGACATGCGCGAGCTCGCCCATCGCTTCGCTGCGAATCCGCGCTACTGGCTGCTCGCAGGCGGATCCACTACGGAGGTTCACAAGGTCATGCACGAATTCGGCGTAATCTCAATCGAAGGGCGGGACGACCGTCACGAAGCGCACACAACGTTCGTCTACGTGATGAATCCCAGCGGCGCGTTGGCCCAAACGATGCTCGCGTCGAGCGCGCTGGGCGATTCTATCCTCGACGCAGTGCGCGAAGCGCGTCAGGTGGCGGCGCAATGATCCGTCGGCTCGTCATGACAACCGCGCTCAGCGTCGCGGCCTGCACCAACGGCGGCATTCCGACTTCGTCGGGCACTGGCGGCGGACTAACGATCCAGGTGAGCTTGACGCAGTTCGGATCGCCGGTGCCGACGCCGTACGGTCCGAGCCTGGGTTACTCGCCCAACATCACGACCGTCTCGGTCGGCTCGCAAATTCATTTCGTCAACGTCGACAGCTTCCCGCACACCGCGACCGCGCTAGTAGGCTTCACCTCGTTTCCCGCCGGGTACCACATCCCTTTCAGC
>JBPYDW010000065.1:0-4808 GCA_051986335.1 Vulcanimicrobiaceae bacterium
ATCGGCGGGCCGCCCGTGCCGCCGGCGGAGCACGCTGCGCTTGCCAGCAGCGCGCAAAATGCGGGAACGAATTTCAGTCGCTGTTTCAAGGGTTCTTTCCTAAGTTGAACTGGACGTAAAAGCGGAAAATGCGCCCGGGAACGTAGAGGTGCTGGTATGGCAGCCAGTACTGATCGTAGACGCTGGCGTTGCGACCGCCGGCCGCATAGAGAGGGTTGGGAATGAGATCTCCATTTGGACCGACGATCACCGGATACGCTCCGGAGAACTGACCGGTCTGCGCACCGCCGACGCCGGTCGCCACCGGCTGCCAGGCCTGATTCACCGACGGCTGCGCGCGATAGTTATCGAAGAGATTGGTCACATAGATGCCGTAGGTCACGCCGCCGTGCGCGTACTCGACATTGAGGTCGGCGAAGAGCCGCGGCTGCGTCAACGTTTGTCCGGCCAATGCCGGTTCGCTGTTGCCGCGACAGGCGAAGTACTTGGGCTTCAGGATGCTGCCCAGAAATGCGGGGTCGTCGTAGCAGGTCGCGTTATACGACTGGCCGGGCAGTCCGGGCCCGGCAAACGGAGCTTGGATGCCGATATTGCCGGTAGGAATCGCGTAGAGCTGACCGTTGATGAAACCATAGGACGTCATGCCGACGCCGAACGGTTCGCCGCCGTCGTATGAGAAGATGGGATTGATTTGCCAGCCGGATCTCGTCCGGTATTCGATGCCGGCAACGGCCGAGAACGGCGGCAAGAAGGCGGCGTGAAAGAGCGTTCCCGTCTGATACAGATACTGTGGTGCTAGCGGCAGGCTGTCGGATCCGGCGATCGGCGGCGTGTTGCTCAACGCGTTGACGTAGTTGGCGGTGATGAAACCGCTCCAACCGACGCTGCGATCCGGCGTGGTCAACATGAACTCGAGGCCCGTCGTTTTGGTGACGCCGACTTCACGCTCTTGGAACGTTCCCGCCGTCTGCTGACCGGTAACCGGGTTGGGCAAACCGGCGCCGAGCAATACCGTTTGATATGTGTTGTAGCCGCGGCGGTAGTACGCGGTTAGTTTCGTACCCCAGCCGTTCTTGAATTCATGGCTGTAAGCGAGATCCCAGTTATTGTACGTCGCCGGCCCTTGACCGCCGATATCCGGAGCCGAAAATGCTTGATCGAATGCCCAATAGACCGACGCGGCATAATTGGGACACTGAAAATAGTTTCCCGGTATGCCAAGCGTACCGGAGCCGGAGAACACCATGTTTGGATTGGGAACGTAGGTGCCGTTCGGTCCGGTTCCCACCGGATGCCAGCCGCTTCCGCAGGCCGGTCCCTGACCGGTCGCCGCATTGTAGGTCGGAAAGTTCGCATCTTTCGCCGGAATCTGCGTGAGAAGCGGCGAGACGTTGGTCATATTCGTCGGCGTGCCTGCGGTTTGACCGAAGAAGAAGCTGGCCGAGCGTCCGTAGCTCGCGCGAATCGAATCGCGCGGCGTCAGCAGCCAGCTGGCTGCGATGCGCGGTTGCCAAACTTTTGGATATAGGTAGCTGTCCGAGAGTTGGGCGAACCCCAAGCCGATGTCGGCGGTGTTGTTCAAGTCCTTGTTCCACGGATTCGCGCCCCACTTGAGGTTCTGACCGTCCAGGCGAATGCCCCAATCGACGTTGAAGCGATCGTTGGGTGTCCACACGTCGCGAAACCCGATGCCGTATTGCTGGAAATCCGAGTTATTGTAGTCGAAGCCGGTCGTCGGCATCGGCGGCAGCGAACCTTTCCACATGCCGTGCGCCAGCATGTAGTTATAGAGGTAGCAACCTTGACTCGTCGGAGCCGTCGGATTGTAGCCGTTGTCCAGCGCCGGTCCGATGCAGGGATTAGCGGCGCTCACCGGCAGTCCCGGCGTGACCGGAAGGAACCAGTCTTCGACGCGCGGTCCGGTCGGCGAATACGATGCGGGCAAGCCGGGCGTTTCGTCGACACCGCGGCCGCCGAGAAATCCTTGCCAGGTGTTGCCGATGTTCTGCTGCGTCCAGTAGGGGAACCCGTTTTCAAACTTGACCTGCAGCGTAAAGGTATGCTTCGCGCTAGCCACCGTTTGGGTTTGCACCTGGAACCCGACCTTTCGTCCGCCGGCGTTGTTATAACCGGGCAGACTGGAGCCGGTGGTGAGGTCGGAAGAGTTGCCGGTGATGTTGTCCGCCACCAGGCCGCCCCAGTTATAGAAAAAGCTGTTCAGCGACGTCGTCGGGCTGAGCTGACGCACGTAGCCGATCTTGAGCAAGTTGGTCGGACCGTAGACGTACTGCTCGGGTTGGACGACCGGCTGATACGACTTGGGAACGCCGGGCGCGTAGGGAACGACCGACTGATACCATTTTAAGCCGGTGGGATCGCTGGGCCGTTCGGGCCACATCGGCAGGCCGTTGAAGTCGGTCTGGAACTGCTGGTACGAGTACGGATCGTAGGGATAGAAGTTTGCTTCTTGCAGCCCGCCGTAGTTCGCCCACGACCGGTGATCGAGCCAGTCGGTCAGAATTTGAATCTGCTGATCCTGGTTTCTGCCGAAGCGATAATAGAAATTGTTGAGCACGTCGTCGTCGTAGGTAAACGACGTTCCAAAGTATTGACCGGCGTCGGATGCGTCGCGGCCATAGGGAGCGATCTCGGGTGCGACGCGGCTCGAGCGCCAGGAAAAGAAATCGGAGAAGCGCCCGTCCGGCGTAGCGATGCCGTACTGTCCTGCGGTCGAATGGTCGTACCACGGTGACGACACGTCGAAGCTAATGAAACCGCTTCCGGGAAAGCTGCCGCGACCGGGAATGACGTTGACGACGCCGGCGCCGATTCCGCCCTGCGTCGCATCGCCCGCTCCGCTGACCACTTGCATGCCGCCCTTGCCGCCGCCGACGCCGTTCAAATACGCCTGACTCGGGTTTTCATCGAAGAACGAGCCGCGATAGTCGACGCCGTCGAATTGGTAGCCGATCTCGACGCTAGCCGAGCCGCGAATGGTGAACGCATTGTTGCTGGTGCCGGGGCCGCCCACGAAGAGCGAGTTTGCGATGACGCCCGGCGCCGACAGAACGAGTTGATTGTAGTCGGTGGAGCCGCGTTCACCCAGCGCCTGATCGATACGCTGACCTTGGAACGTCGTCACATCGATGGTCTGCCCGGGTTGAAACGCAGACGTCGTGTTGCGCGCGCGCACGGTAGCGATCGTCTTGACGCCCTTGTCCATCTTGACCAATCCCAGCGCTTGGGTCGAATCGCCGTAGACCGTTACCCCGGTCAGCGCGAGATCGACGTAGCCGTGCGCCGTGATCTCCACGCTGTACGTGTCCGGTGGAAGGTCGAGCAAGGCGAAGAAACCGTGAGCGTCGGTCGTCGCTTTGAACGAGCCCGACGGCGCCGTCGCGTTCACTGCCGCTCCCGCGACGGGTGCGCCGCTCAGCCCGTCGACGACGGTGCCGCGAATTGCACCGGTAACGCCGCCGGCGGCATCGGCCGTGAATGCGGTACTGCCGAAGAGCCCTACGATCAAAGCGATCGAGACGCAAAGCTGCCGGAAGGTACGCAAATCACTGAGTTTACAACACATCATCCGGACCTCCTCACGAGTAGAGAAGAATCGCTATGGCGTGATGACTCACGTGAACGCTAGCGGGCAGGCGCCCGCATTAACTGGTTAAGTTTTCTCTAAGCTTTGGCGGTCCTCCAGGGCCACAGACCCCGGTATTTGGCTTGTAAGAAGTAAGTTGCGGCTCCGAGAGCGAGGCTGAGAAAGCCAAAGGCGATGGCCGCCGTTCCGGCGCTCGCAAACACGTAGACCCATCCCGCGAGCGCGATCAGGGCCGGCACCGGGAAGAGCCACATTCGGTACGGCGCTCGCACGCCACGCGCGCGCAGCGTAAACAGCGCTGCGATTTGTGCGATCGATTGGATCAGAACGATGCCGGTGGTCAGCGCGTTGATGACTTGATCCAGGCTGAACAGACAACATGGCAGGGCGATCAGCCCCATTACCACCAGGGCGACGTCGGGGAAACGATATTTGCCGTGGACGTGGGCAAAGGGCTTGAGGAAAACACCGTCGGTGGCGGCCGCAAAGGGGACGCGCGAATAACCCAGCAGGTTGCCGTAGACTGAGGCGAAGGCGGTGACGAGCACCAGGATCGTTACCGTGCCCGCGGCGATGACGCCGAAGGAGTGCTCGACGATCGCCGAGGCGACGTGTTGCCCGAGCGGCGGCAGCGATCCGTCCGCAAGTGGGACGAGCGATTGCCAAGGGATCGCGCCCAAGATGCCGAGCTGCATGGTGATGTAGAGCGCTGCGACGAGCAGCACAGAGATGACGATCGAGCGCGGAATGGTGCGCGCCGGGTCGAGGACTTCGCCGCCGATGCAGCTGGATTGATTGTAACCGAGGTAATCGTACATGGCGATGATCAGCGCTTGCCCCAGGCCGGCACGCAGTCCGGCCCAAAACGAATCGTGAACCGGCATCGCCAGCGCGTGCACCGGTGAGAAGTGGGCGTAGGCGGCGGCGATCACGCAGACTAGCGTGAAGACCGACGCGACCGCGAGACCGATGCCGATGCGCGAAACCGTGGTGATTCCGCGGTAGAGCGCCAGCAGCGTCACGATTCCTACCAGGATGGCAACGGCCTTGATGCCCCACGCCGAGGTCGAAAGCGCGGGAAACAGATAGCCGGCGTAGTTGGCGAAGCCGATGTAGCCGGTGGCCTGATTGAGCGGCGCGACGAAGATGATCTGCCACACGAAGAGGAACGCCAAAAAACGCCCGGCCGAATTGCGGCCGAAGA
>JBPYDW010000066.1:0-13058 GCA_051986335.1 Vulcanimicrobiaceae bacterium
TCATATGCCGCCGCATACCCGAACTTGCCATGCAAACCGGTGGTATTCAGCCACATGTTGGTCGTGCCGTAGGAGCCCGCAGCGACGGAAAACGCGCTGTGCGGAGTGCTCGATGGTTGCAACGACAGGAGGTTCACCGCACCGCCGAATGTGTTGCTGCCCTCGCTATCGGTTGGACCCAGGCCTTCAGTAATATTCACGTTGGAAAATGCTGCTACCGGAAATTGGGAAAGATCGACGTCGCCGGTGTTGCCGTCGTTGAGGATCTGCCCGTCGAGTCCAATCAGCGACTCCGACGGATCGGGGCCGCGCAGCGCCACGACGGTGACCGCAGTGGGCGAGCCGCCGTCCGGATGCGCCAACGTCACCGACGGCACTTCGCCGATGCCCTCGATGAGCTTGTCGTAACCCATGCTGTCCATGTCGGCGCGCGTGACGTTGACCGAAGGGATCGCGTTATGCACCACCGCAAAACGCCCGTCCACCGTAACCGTAGCGATCCTTCGGAAACGGCCCGAATCAAGCGCATCGAGCACCACCTGTACCGACGTATCGGCGGTCACGTGGAGCGTTACGTCGGCCGTGCTGTAGCCCGCGGCGGAAATAGTGGCATCGTACTTACCGGGGGCAACCGTCAGCGCAAAGGTGCCCCTTGCGTCGCTGGTTGCTTGTGAGGCAACGGTGCCATTCAGGCGCACCTGCGCTCCGGCAATGGGCGAACCGGAGGTTGCGTGAACGCTGCCATTGACCAAACAGCAGACCGCCAGCAGGATACCGTGCATCCCGCAATATTACGACAATCGCCCGTGACCGTCCTGAGCGATTACGGCAGGTGCCTCATCCATGGGCGCCGCGCGTCGGACAACTCGAAGGACCCGCGCCGCCTCTTGAGCCCCGAGGCAAAGCGGGTCCTTCGGTGCTGCGCACACGCAAACGCGTGAGCACTCCTACCGTTCGATCACCCACAACGCGTTGGCGTTGTCGTCGTTGAAGTAGAGCTTCACG
The DNA here is from genome assembly GCA_051986335.1 of Vulcanimicrobiaceae bacterium. Lineage (GTDB taxonomy): Bacteria > Vulcanimicrobiota > Vulcanimicrobiia > Vulcanimicrobiales > Vulcanimicrobiaceae > JBPYDW01. The sequence goes on from JBPYDW010000066.1 coordinate 1,006, forward strand.
TCGCGCAGATTGCTGTCACGACCGGTCGCGACCATGCCGAAGATCGAACCGCCGGCGCCATTGTCGACGTTTCTCGTCGCGATTAATCGGCCGTTCGGCGACATCTCCACCATGATGTTGAAACCGGTCGCATCCAACGTGTTGCCAACCACCAGATTTCCGTTGGGCAGCAGCGCCGAGCTGATCGGTCCGTTGAGCGGGGCGCCGGAAAAGACCAGGCGCGCCCGTTTGTGGAACGGTCCGCTGAACGTCGTTCCGTTCGGATTCACTACCACGCCGCCGTTGGGAATCGTCGAAACGTGGCGCAGAGCCACCACCGTGTTGTTCGTCCCGTCGACGATGTAGAGACGGTCGTGTTTAGCGTCGTAGTTCAAACCCGACGGGGCAAGTATGCTTCCCGGCACGCCGCCGTTGACGGCGAATCCGCTGGCAATAACGTCAAATGTAAACGGGTTGCTGAGGTTCACGCGCACGATGCGACCATCACCCGCGTTGCTAACGTAGAACGCCCCTCCAGCCGGCCCACGTGGAGCAAACGCTTCGCCAAAGGGTTTGGTCCACGCGAATTGCGGGAGGGTCGTGAGAATCATGCCGCTACCGTTCGTGATCGGATTGTTGTTGGCGGCAAAGTCGGCCGTCCAAATGAACCCGTTCGGATTCATCGCCAGCGCATCGCAACCCAACAGGGACGCGCTGTTGACGATGTGCGTCGGCGTGGAGCCGAGTTGCGGATGCAACGCGACGATCGACGTGCCGGTGCCCTGCACGTTAGCGCTGTCGTTGAAGTTGCAGACGACCAGATCGCCGGCAGCGATCAAGCCGGAGGTCGTCTTGGCTACGTCGAGTCCGTAGGGATTCAGGTCGCCGGTGACCGGATCGACCGTCGAGCCGACCACGTCGATGCTGGTGTTTTGGCGCAGGATCGACCGGCCGCCACCGTCATCAGCGAACGTATCGCCGGCGAGGGTATCGGTATCCACCGGGCTGAGCCGGGAGGCCATCGTCGAGCCATTGTTCGCCGCCGGCATCATGGAGGTCGACCCCGATCCGCCCGAGCACGCGCTGGTAACCAGCAACGCCAAGGCTGGAAGGGCGGCAACGATAAGGGATCGGGTTGAACGCGTCATGAGTACGTACTCCCTGTCATCATCCTTCAATTGGGGAACAGATTCTGACGCTAAGCCGTAGAGATGAAGAGTTTCTGAAAGCTTGCTGCGGGCCGGGTCCGGCGGCCCCGGTGGGCCGCCTGCGGGAAGACGGGGGAGGGCGACGAACCGGGCGATTTATTATCGGCCCCGACAAAATATTGCTTTAGCGCCCAACTTTGGAGTATCCGACTCATGACGCTCAGGCCCGTTCGCGCGCTAATTGGGTTTTTCGTAGCCGCGCTCGTCGGTGGAACGCCGCTGGTAACGTTCGCGGCTGCGCTTTCCCCGGCACAGATCGCCAAGATCGATGCCATCGCGAACGAAGCGATGGTCAAGCAGCACCTCCCCGCGGTCGCGATCGGCGTCGGTCGTAACGGCACCCTCCTTTTCGCGCGCGGCTACGGCACACGCGTCCGCGCAACGAAGCTGCCTGCCAACGCCACCACCATGTTCGGAATCGGCTCCATCACGAAGTCGTTTACCGCGACCTCGGTCATGCTGCTGGTGGAACGCGGCAAGGTCGACCTCGACGCACCGGTGGCCAGGTATCTGCCCACCGTACCGCACGCCCGCGAGATAACCGTCCGTCAGCTCTTGGATCAGACCAGCGGTTTGCCCGACTACCTCGAGAACGCCGCCCTATATAAGGAAATACTGACGTCTACCGTCAAGGCGAGGCCGATCGCCGACTACGTCGGGCTGGTTTCCGGCAAGCCGCTGCACTTCAAGCCGGGGAGCAAGTGGGAGTACAGCAATACGAACTACGCCATTCTCGGAATGCTCATCGAAAAAGTAAGCGGCGAGCCGTACGGCTCGTTCTATTCCTCGCAGATCTTCGTACCGCAGGGGATGACCCGCATCGAAGTCATGACGACCTTTCCGCCGGCCGGCGATGCCGCCCACGGCTACACCTTTGTGAAGGGTGCATACGTTCCGGTTGCGCCGCAATCGATGTCGTGGGGCAACGCGGCCGGCGCACTGGCCTCCGACGTTGGGGATCTCATTCGCTTCGACGGCGCACTCTTTACCGGCAAGATCGTAACGCCGGCATCGCTGCACGCGATGCTCACCCCGCCGCCGAACCGGCCGATGATCAAGACGAGAAACGCGAGCAGCAACTTAGCCGGGGGTTACGGCTTCGGCTGGGTGATGGGGCACGACGAAGGCCGCGTGGTGAACTGGCACAACGGCGGCATCATCGGCGGTCGAGCGATGAACGCGGTCTTTCCACGCGATGGCCTGGAAATCGTGGTGCTGACCAACGTCACGACGGCGAGCCCCGAATCGACAGCGATGAAGATCGCGCGCATGCTGTACGCGCCATGACTTTAGCTATCGGAAGCGCCAGTCGCCGACGTTCCAAAACGCAGATAGCGGCGACGGGTTCACGCCTTCGAGGTCGGGCGGCAGAACCATAAACCCGGCTTGTTGCCAGAGCCCGACAAACGGCAGCTCTGCGGCGACGCGCCCCTGAATGATCGACGAGTAGCGCTGCCGTTCGTGCAGATCGTAGGTGCGCAGGCCCTGCGCGTTTGCCTCGTCGATCTTCGGGTCGCATAGCCGCGCGACGTTGAAGCCGTTCGGTGAAAGCTCTTTGCAGTTCAAGAACCAGTCGACATCGGGATCGTCGGGGCCGAGAATCGCCATTACCGCCAGCTGAAACTTGCCGCCAAAGAGCGGACCGCCGGCTGCCGCCGGTGCCACCCACATCTCCGGCGAGTACGCGTGCAGCGTCGCCCCCACGCCCAACGCACGAAGTTGTTGTTGAACGATGAGAGCGGCGACCGCTGAATTCGGGCTCGACGCTTCGTAAATTAGCGTGAGATTGACCGGCACGCCGTTGCGCCGGCGCAGGCCATCCTTACCGCGCGGCCAGCCGGCAGCATCGAGCAGCTTGTTGGCAGCGACGACGTCGTGCGCAGGCGCAGCCGGAATTGACGGATCGTAGGCCCAGCCAAAGATGCCGCGCCCGGCATTCGCGGTCGTCTGGACGCCGTGCGTCGCACCTTGCGCGATGGCAGCAAAATCGAGTCCCTGCGCGATACCCTTGCGCACCTGCAGATCGCCTACGAGCGGGTCGGTAACGTTGAACACCAGCGAGAAGTTACCGCTGAGCGGCGAATGCCGCACCACGACGTTGGGAATCTGCTCGTAGTCTTTCAGCAGCGAAGTATCGCTGAAGAAGACTGCATCGAGCTCGCGGGTGCGCATTTGATTGAGTTCGGTTATCTGGTTCGGCACGAACTTCAGAACGATCTCGGGAATCGCCGGTTTGCCGCGAAAGTAACGTTCGTTTCGCGCTAGTCGCAGAGAGTCGCCATGCAGCCACTGCACGACCTTGTATGGCCCGCTGCCGATCGGCGCCGTATTGAAACTTGAGTGGTTGAGATCGTGCTCCCCCTCGAGGATGTGCTTTGGTAGCACGACGTAGTTCTGATCGGGGGCAAAGAAATAGGATAGCAGCCCGGCGTATGGGCGTTGCAGCTTGACGACGACCGTGTACGGGTCCGGAGCGCCGACACTGGCAACTTTATCGAAGCCCGCGCGCGACGGCACGTTGACGTTCGGGTTCATCACCTGTTTGTAGGTAAACACCACATCGGCGGAGGTTACCGGAGCGCCGTCCTGCCACACGGCGCCGTGCCGCAAATGATAGGTTATCGTCATCCCGTCGCGCGAGATTCCGCCGTTCTGTTGCGTTGGCACTTCGCTCGCCAGATCGGGGACCAGCGTCCCCGCGTGGTTCGCGGTCAGCAGATAGGAAAAGATGAGCGGGCATACTAGCGCCGTCGAAGCGCCTTCGATGAGCAGCGGATTGAGCGACGACGGTTCGCCGACGATGCCGATGGTCAAGCGTTGTTGCGATCCGGACGGAGCGCCGGCGCGCGAGCAGGCGGCAAATACGAAGCAGGCTAACGCCACAGCGGCCAGCGCGCGCGACGGCACCGAGTGGTTCATCGACTGCTACCTGCTTTCCAAAAACGGCTGCCCGCCGCCGCTGCGGGGGAAAATATCGCTCTCGCGAACAAAATACTGCCTGCGGTTCGCCCCTCCTCCTCGCTTTTGCGAAAGTACAAACTCTTGCGCATTCTTACCGCGACCGTCGTAACCGAGACGAACACGTTCTCGCCCATTCCGACGGGCTGGGAAGCGTTCGCACGCAACGGCATCCAGCACGGACGCGAGGCCCCGATCGCACCGTTCTCCGATTTCGCATCGATGATCGCATGGCGCGAGCTGGCGCAACGCGATGGGCATACCGTAATCGAAAGCGTCGCCGCGGTCGCCGAGCCGGGCGGCATCACGGTGCGCTCCGTGTACGAGTCGCTGCGCGACGAGGTGCTGGCCGATCTGCAGCGCGCCCTGCCGGTCGACGTCGTACTGCTGTTCTTGCACGGCGCGATGGTCGCAGAAGGATACGACGACTGCGAAGGCGATCTGCTTGCCCGCTGCCGCGAGCTCACCGGCGCAAAGAGCATCATCGGCGCAGAGCTCGACTTGCATTCGCATCTCACGCCGGCGATGCTGGGCGCCGCCGACGTCATTCTCGCCTACAAAGAGTATCCCCACACCGATATCGTCGAGCGCGCGCGCGATCTGTACCGCCTCTGCACCGATGCGGCGGCGGGACGAACGAAACCGGTGTCGGCAGCCTACGACTGCCGCATGACCGGCATCTGGCCAACCTCAGCGCAGCCGTTGCGCGGTTTCGTCGACCGTATGTTCGCCGCCGAACGAAATGGCGTACTCTCGATCAGCATGATTCACGGCTTTCCATGGGGCGACGTGGGCGACGGCGGCACGAAGATCGTTGTCGTCGCCGACGGCGATCGCGAGCTAGCTGCAGCGACCGCGCGGCGTTTCGGCAACGAGCTGTGGGACATACGCGAAGACGCGCGCATGCACGCGCGTCCGATCGATGCCGCTCTCGACGAAGCCTTGGCGATCGAAGGCGGCCCCATCGTTCTCGCCGACGTCGCCGATAACGCCGGTGGCGGAGCGCCCGGCGATAGCACCTTCATCCTGCGGCGGCTGCTGGAACGCGATATCGAGAACGTCGCCAGCGGGATCTATTACGATCCGATTGCGGTGGATCTGTGCTTCGATGCCGGGCCGGGTGCGGTGCTGGACTTGCGCGTCGGCGGAAAGCTCGGCATCGCCTCCGGCGATCCGCTCGACCTGCACGTCACGGTACGCAACGTTGCAGCCGATCATTGGCAGGATTCAGTTGACGATAGCGGTCCGGTTCCGCTGGGCCGTTCGGCCTGGATAACGGCCAATGGCATCGACATCGTCCTGGTATCGATTCGCTCGCAAGTCTTTGCTCCCAATGCATTCACCGGGCTCGGTATCCCCTTACTGGAACGTAAGCTCGTCGTGGTTAAGTCGTCGCATCATTTTTGGGCGAAGTTTGCGCCGATCGCGAAGGCCGTCGTCCACATCGGCGCGCCGGGAGCGCTACAGCTCGACTTCGAAAATATCGCCTATCACAAGCGCAATCCACGATTCTGGCCGCGTGTTGCCGACCCGTTTGCCGACGAACGAGAGGATCGATGAAACGCCGAACGCTCGAGAGAAAGACCGCTCCGGCAAAGCCGAGTCCGGCGCACGCACCGATGCCCGACGTGGGCAAGATCCTCAAACGCCTGCGCGCCCAGCGTCACGTCACCGTGCGCGACGTTGCCGAACAGAGCGGCTTGTCGGCCTCGTTCGTGCGCGCCGTCGAGCGCGGCGATTCCGACATTTCGCTGGGACGGCTCGCGCGGCTCGCCCAATTTTTCGAGTACGATCTCGGCGCGTTCTTGGGCTTCACCTCGCAGATTTCGCGCCCGAACTTCGTGCGCAAAGCCAGCCGCGCGAAGGTCAATCGCGGCCGCGGCGTCGACTACGAGGCGCTCCACCTTCCCGGCATCGACCTCGATTTGGTTCTGGTCAAGATCGCTGCGAAGTCGAGGTTTCGCGACGAGCTCACGCATGAGGGAATCGACGTCGTCTACGTGTTGGAGGGCGACATCGTGGTCGTGGTCGACGGCATCGATTATCCGGCGAGCGCCGGCGATTGTTGCGTCTTCTCGGCGGGTTACTCGCACACGGTCCGCAACGATTCCAGTAAGCGCGCGTTCCTGTTCTCGATTACCACCGGCAGAATGTATTAGAGATAGCGTTCGCGCTCAGGATGACAATGGCTCCTAGGGCACCGGCACCCGCCACATGTCGAGGCCGATCTGGCGCGCTCGCTGCGTCTTGCCGTCGATCGGGGTGTCGAAAAGTACTCGCTCCGGCGACCAATCGTCCTTGCCTAAGCGAAACATCCCGTGGCCGAGCGGCACGAAGGGCGTACCGTCGTCGGCGACAAGCTTCCCCTTCAGCACGAAGAGATTTATAGAGTTGAAGTATCCGTTAGCGTCGTAGGCAACGTACCGGCCGACGTAGCTATCCCACTCATGCGGATACGAAAACTGCCGCGGCCCGCTGTAACTCGCGTTGGTGTACCATTGCGGCCCGTACGTTACTTCGACGACCCTCTTGCTCGTGTCGCGCTCAAACTGCAAAGTATAGAGCGAGCGCTGGGGATCGTCGACCCAGAATGCGTCGTCCCCCCGCGCGTACAGCGCGGCGCGTTGCGCCCCTGTCTGCAGGTACAGCCGGTTGCCCTCGGCGACGATCGTCAGCGAGCCATTGTTGCCGTTAAACGTCCCGGCGAACTCTTGCGCGTGTTCGACGATCGCCGGATCGGGAGGCGCCGGCGGCGGAGAAGGCAATACCGAGCCGGCGGCAGCCGCGTGCAACGTTTCGATCGCATAGCGAACGACCTGGCACGGCCGCTCCGCGAGATAGCCGACGTTTGTCATCGCGATGACGCCGTACCCACCGGTCACGTCCACCATGATGCAGGCGGTGTACGGTAGCGTGCCGCCGGTGTGCGCCAGGACTTTGTCGGAGCCGACGGTCATGATCCCAAGTCCGTAGCCGTAGCGATGAAACATGCCCGGTTCGGCGCTGCCCAGCTGGTGGCCGTTGGTAACGCCCGGCGACGTCAGCAACGCGAAGCTGCTCGGCGAAAGCAGTGCCCCGTTTGGACCGCGCCCGCCGTTGAGCAAGTAGCGCATGTAGCGCGCCATGTCGGCGCCGGTGCTTAGCACCGATCCCGCCGGATCTAGATAGTGGGTCGTCGCCGTCGGAACGAGCTGCGCGTGTTCGGGAAGCGGGATGTCGTCGGCACGAAAGATATAGCCTTGCGCCGCATCGGCAAGCGTCTGCGGCGACCAGATCGCGGTGGTGCTGCTCATTCCAAGCCTGTCGAAGACGCGGCGTTGCATGATGCCGGGGTAGTCGGCATTCTCGAGCGTCGTGAGCACGGCACCGAGCGTGTCGTAACCGACGTTGGAGTACGACCAATGCGTTCCCGGCGCGTAGCCGGTGTCCCACCAACGCAAATTCCAAACTCCGGATAGGCCCTGCGACGGGCCGCCGTCGGGCAGCCCGCTGGTATGCGTGAAAAGGTCGTGCAGCGTTATCGGGCGGTAAATCGTGTGAACGCGAAACCACGGCAGATATGCCGTTACCAGTTTGCTTGGATCCAAGCGCCCTTCATCGCGCAGCTCGAGCAGCGCGGTTGCGGTCATCGATTTGGTGATCGAGCCGATGCCGAAGCGCGTGTCCTGCGTCACCGGAGCCTTGCCCGAGAGATCGCGATAGCCGACCGGAATGATGCGCAACGTATGCGTGCGGTCGGTGATGGCGACGATCATCCCCGGCGCGCCTTGACGTTGCAACGCTACAGGCGCGAACTCGGCGATGCGATCCAGCGCCGCCGTAAGTGCCGGCGACGTGCTGGGACCCTGCGCAACGGCCGTCCATTGAACGCCTGCCGCGGCAACCAGCGCGGCAAGGGCGGCGCCGAACGCACGCGCCCTTATTCGCATTGGGCCTGCGGACCGGACCCGGCGCCACGCAGCTTCTGTTCGAAATACGCTACGGTCGCCGAATCGACTTGCACGAACGTATGGTAGCGCAAGAAGCCATGGATCTCGTTGGGGATGACTATTTGACAAAACGGCGTGCCGCGAATTTGCAAACGCCGCACCAAGTCGACCATTTGGTGAAAGTGAACGTTGTGGTCGTCATCGCCCTGAATCAAGAGCACCGGTGACGTCCACTTTGCAACCGACGAGGCAGGCGACGACTCCCAAGCGATCCGCTGCGCCTTTGCCAGATTTGGTTGCTCGTAACGCTTTTCCGCCGCCCCGAATGCTGAATCCCCGGTCATCGTCCAATCGTGCACGCCATGCCAGTCCACGCCGGCGCCGAAGATGTCGGAGTTTCGAGCCAGGGCGAGCGCGGTGAGGTAGCCGCCATACGAGCCGCCCCAAATACCGATGCGCCGCGCGTTGACCTGTGGATCTGCTTGCAGAAAGCGCGCTCCGGCAAGGACGTCCTTGTACTCCGACGCTCCGGTCGGTCCCCAATGCGCCGGAAAGTTGAAATCGTTGCCGTAGCCGATCCCGAGCCGGTAGTTGACCGAGAGCACGACGAAGCCGTGGTTCGCCAAATATTGATTGACCGCGTACGCGTTGCTGTAGTAATCCATGTAGTGCCAGGTCACGAGCATCTGCCGCGGCGGGCCGCCGTGCACGAAGATGATGCCCGGCATCTTACCGGCCTCGCCGGGCCGTTCGAACAGTTGCCCATGCACCAGCAAGCCGTCACTAGCGCGAAACGTTACCGACTTTGGCGTTACGAACTGCGCGGCGGGAAAATCGGCCGGAATTCGCTCCCGACCCAGCGCACGCCACGGGCCACCGCTCGCCGCGCCGATCGTGACCAGCGGCGGCTCCTTAGCGCCGGCTTCGATGAAGGCCACCATGCGGCCGGCATCTGCAACCGCCGGCGTCCACTGACTGCGTTCGCCGGAAGTAACCTCACGCCGCGCGCCCGAGTTTAGGTCGAGCGCAAAGATATGACGCCGGTCGATATCGTCCGGCAAGTTGCCGGTATTGGCCGTGTAATAAAGCGTTTGCCGATCGGGCGAGAGCGCCACGTCTTCGATCCAAAAGTTTCCCGGCGTAAGCAGTCGCGCGGCGCCGCCACTTGCCGGAACCGCGTACACGTGCGGCCAGTTGTCGGCATCGTTGAGGAACGCCAGGCGATTGCCGGCAATCCATTGCAAGTTCGGATCGAACGATTGGGGAAACGAACCGCGCATCGTTGTGGTCGGGCTCTTCCAGACCCGCGTGCCGCGCCCGTCTCGCGCATCGGCAACGACGATCGAGAACGGGATCGGATTCCATACCAATAAGTTCTGCGGCGGTCCGCCGCTCAGCGCAACGCGCAAGAACGCTATGCGCGAGCCGTCCGGCGACCAACGCGGTTCGGCATCTTGTAACGTCGAGGGCGCCAGAAAGAGCAACTGATTGACGTTGTCACGATAGACGCCGATGAAGGCGTGATCGCTGCGCGTGGAAACGAACGCGAGCGCATGGCCATCGGGCGACCAGTGAAAATCCGAATCCTGGCCTATATCGGCGAACATTTTAGCGGCCTTTTGCGTACCGTCGAGTGAGGCGACCATGACCGAGCCGTCGGCGGCGCTAATCGCGACGCGGCGATTGTCCGGCGAGATTACCGGCGTATCGCCGGGGCCCAAGGCGATCGGCGCGCCACCGGCGGTCGCCACCGACCAAACCTGCATATCCGGTGCCGTGGTGCTCAGCGCAGGATTGGGCGGTTGCGGCGCGGGCCAGTTGCTGTCGTGATCGCCGCCCCGAACGTAGACGACGTACTTACCGTCGTTGGAGATCGAGACGTTCGAAAGTTCTTGGCCATCGTCGGCATTGTACGTGGTTATCATGCGCGGCTCGTAGCCTGGTGCCGCGGCCACGAAAATGTTACGAATGCCGCGCTGGTTGAGCACCCAGGCGATCGTGCCGCCGTCGGCGCTTGCCACCAAGCTGCTTGGATACGGATAGCTCAGCAGCTGCACGATGGAAAAGCCGCCGGCCGCCCGTCCAAACGCCGACGGCGCACAGACGATGGCGGCCAGCGCTAGCGGCCCAAGCGCGCGTACGAAACGATGCGTCATGTTCCCCTCAATTGTAATTACGGTGTCGCTCATTTATGATGTCGCGCTTTTACAGCGCAAGCGCCGCGGCTACTACGCGGCGCTTACATCTTTTCTCCGCCAAATGCCCTGCGCAGCTTTGGTTCAGGCTCGAAGCCATTCCTCCGCCCGCGGCCAAAATTTCCCCGGCAACGTCGATATTCTGTCGCCCGCGCAGGAAACAGTTGCGCCGGGCACCGCCTCTGGGCTATATTTAAGCGCGACCGACAGTTTATTGTTGCCTTGCCGTTCTGAGAGTTCGATGCCCGCTTTCGCCTCCACCCGACGTTACGCGATCCTCACCGAGGGTCTGCTTCTGGGCACCAACGGCAAAACGGCGCACGGCGTGCTGCGCTACCGCCCAGGCGAGGTAGTGGCGGTGATCGACTCGGAGTACGCCGGTCTATCCGTCAAACGCCTCTTGCCGTGGCTGGAATCCGATGCGCCGATCGTTGCATCGGTCGCCGAATCGCTCGCCTATTCGCCGACGTCGCTGTTGGTCGGAGTCGCCACCGAAGGCGGTCGCATACCGCCGGCGCTACGCCAGCCGATCCTCGACGCAGCCGACGAGGGGCTGGAAATTGTCAGCGGTCTGCACGAGTTGCTGGCCGACGATCCGGAGATCGTCGCGCGCGCCCGGCACTCCGGCTCGCGGTTATGGGACGTTCGGTTGCCGCCAAAAAATATTCCGCTCTTCAGCGGCGCGGCCTATAACGTGCGCCAGCAGGTCGTGTTGGCGATCGGCAGCGACTGCGCCGTCGGCAAAATGACGGCCGTGCTGGAGATCGAGCGGGCCGCGCAGGCACGCGGCGATCGCACCCAGTTCTTGGCCACCGGTCAAACCGGCATCATGATCGCCGGCAACGGCATTGCGGTCGATCGAGTGATCGCCGACTTCATTACCGGCGCCGCCGAGCAGCTCGTCATCAACGCCTCACCGGAAGCCGACGTGCTGTTAGTGGAAGGACAGGGCGGCATTTTCCACCCTGCATACGCTCCGGTCACGCTTGGGCTCTTGTACGGCAGTGCGCCGGACGCGCTGCTGCTCTGCCACCGTGCCTACAAGACGCACATCGACGGTTTCGACGTGCGCTTGCCGAGCCTGCCGGAGTTAATTCGCGTTCACGAGGAGCTGCTGGCACGGGTAAAGCCGGCGCGCGTCGCGGCAATTGCGCTCGACACCTCCGCGCTCGCGCCGCAGGACGCCCACGACGTCATCGCTGCGACCGAGGCGGAAACGGGCTTACCGTGCGACGATCCCGTTCGCAACGACGGCGCGAAACTCTGGCTAGCGCTGCGCGATGCCTTGGCACACACGAGTAAAGCGACCATGGGAGCGGCAACGGCGCGCAAGGCCTAGTGCAGCGTAGTCTACCAAGCAGCAAAATTTCGCTCGCAGAGACGGTTTTTTGGAGGAGAGCCCATAATATGGGTTAAGGGAACCAAAATTTCGTCACGATAGACATAATATAGGAGCCAGATGCGATGGGATTTGTAAGGCGTACTTTCGTCGCTCTCGTGGCGGTAGTCTATGCCACGTTAATGACTGCGCCGGCGCTTGCGCAGGGAACGACGCGCGCCGTCACCGGCACCGTGCGCACTGCCGGCGGTTCTGCCATAGCCGGCGCTGAGGTCGCGCTCATCGGGCCGACGCGCATGACGCAACACAGCGACCCTTCCGGAAATTTCAATTTCCCATCCGTTCCGGCCGGGTTTTACACCCTGCAAGTGGCCCGAGCGGGCTTCCAGACGTATCGCGATCAGAACGTAGCGGCATTCATCGGCGAGACGGTCACGGTGAACGT
>JBPYDW010000067.1:0-2729 GCA_051986335.1 Vulcanimicrobiaceae bacterium
GCCTTGCAAGAGGGGGTCGGGCTCGCGACCGGCTACACGATCACCATCGCGAACGTGCATCTTGACTGGAATAACGCGGCAGTAAGCGGCCTGCGCGTTGAACGAGACAACCAGCCGCTCTTTTCAGCGTGGCGAATCGCGATTCGCTTCTCGCTGCGAGACCTTTTGCCGGGAAGCAGCCACCGATATGGCTTGCAGGCGGTCGACATCGATCACGCCAAGCTGACGCTCACCCGCGCGCGGGACGGGAGCTTCAATTTCGCTCTGCCGCATGCCGCGCCCACTCCGCCGGCGCCGCCGCGAATCAACCCGGTGCCCCTTCGCTTTTCGATGCGCCTGCACAACGCGAAGGTAGAGCTCCGCGAGCCCGCGGCGTACGATTCAAGCGCAAAATATCTACGCGTCGACGGCATCGCTGCCGACGCATCGGTCGACACTTCGGCGGTTACCACCTATCGCGTGACCGGAGCGTTTGAAGAAGAACGCCGCGAACCGTTCACCATTGTCGGCAAAAGCGACGCGATCGCGGGATACGCGGCGCATCGCGCAACCGCGCGATACTTTCCGGTGCGCGCGCTGGCAAACTATTTCGCCGACACCGCCGCGGTTCGCATACTCGGCGGCGAAGGGCGAAATCTCGATGCGCGCGTCTACGCCCTCGGCGTCTTACCCAACGAAACCCCGCACTATCACGTCAACCTCGGGCTCGACGTCGACTCGGGACGGATGGCGCTGCCGGTGCTGGCGGTACCCGTCGAAAACTTTCGCGCGCACTTGCAACTCGTCGACACCACGTTCTTCGTGCAAGGCGCGCGCGCAACGCTGGCCGGGATACCGCTGCTCATCGATGGAGGGGTTTTCGACTTCACCGGTGCGCTCACCGGCCGCCCGCAGCTTCGTTTGGGGGTGCGCGGAACCGGCAACATTTCCGCGTTGCGCCAAGCGTTCGCCTTCGCGCGCGATCAGCCGATCTCGGGAGCGGCGCGTCTGGGCGTGCTGGTGCAAGGTGCGATCGACGACCCGGTGATCGTTGCGCGCGTCAACGCACCACGCGCACGATATCGCGCACTTCCCTTCGACTCACTGGCCGCCGGGGTCGTGTATCACTCCAACGTCGTCGCGCTAGCGCCGGTGCGCGTCAACTACAGCGGCATCTCGCTACGCCTAAACGGCACCTTGGGGATCGCAAAGCAGTTGCACTCCCTTTTCGTCGCGCACGTCGAAGGGCCGGCCAGCCGTCTTCCTTATCTCGACGAGATGCTCGGCGACGAGCCGATCGTCGTCGACGCAATGGCGACCGGAAACGATCTGCTCTTTCATATGATTGGGAGCGCCGCGTCAAGGCGAGGCGTTTCGCGGGTCGCGGCGCTGGTCAACACGAACCCCAACGGCACCGTAAGCGTCGTGCCGTTTTGGCTTCACACCGAGCGCGGCAGTTTCGACGGCGGTTACGTGCTAGACCGGCCCCGCAGCACCAGCGCGTTTTGGGCGGTCGCAAGCGGCTTGCGAATGCGCGCCCCGCATTTGCAAGCGTTTCCCGGCATCTCGCTTCCGGAGATGCCGCCGATCGACAGTCGCAACGTGGGCATAACAGTGGCCGGCGGGGGCGCCGGGAACGACATCGTGATGGGCGGCAAGGTTAGCGCCGACGCCGCAAGCATCACACAAGTCAAGTTCAACCGCGTTAGCGCTTCGTTCGGCGGCTCGTTGCGCAGCGTGGCCGTCAACCGGATTCGCGCAAACGGCCCGTGGGGATCCTTCGAAGGACACGGAAGTTTTTCAGCAGCGCGCTTCGTCGCATACGGCGGCTATCACGGCACGTTCGAGGGGCTGCAGCCGTTTCTCGGCCCCCAGATCATCGGGCACGGCGGTATCGCGGGTACCGTTGGAATCGGCGTCGAGCCAGGGCGCATCCTCGTGCAAGGTTCTAATTTGGCGATGAATCGCGCGACTCTGCGCGGCATTCCGATCTCGAACGCGAGCTTGACTCTTGGGATTGAAGGAAACCGCCTGCACGTCTACTCGGCGCAAGCAAATGCCGCCGGCGGCCAGGTGGTTGCAGCCGGAAGCTTCTCGTTAGCGCCTGGCGGCGCCGCCACGACTCCCGCCGCGGTTTCGCTTATCGCGAAGCAATTGAAGGCGCCGCAGCTACGTGGAATCGGCTTGCCGCTGGCGGCCGGGACGCTTTCGGCGACCGGCGACCTCGCGGCGGGATCGCCGATTCCGACGTTCGAGGGCGGCGTCGTGATCAATGACGGTCTGCTGGATCGCTTCCCGCTAACCGGCAACGGCGACATTCGCGTCGCCGGCGACGCGGTCGCGCTGCATCGAGTGCTCGGTGCGCTCGGCAGCACCTACTCGCTCGTCGACGGGAGGATCGGCGCGCTGACCTCGGGCTCGCCCGCGTACGCGCTCGACGCAAACGTTTCGGCCGCTCAGATCGCGCCCGCACTGCATACCTTCGGACTTCCCAACTACATGACTGACGGCTCGTTCAACGCGCGTCTTCACATCGCCGGACGAAGCGTCACTCCGAACGTGAGCGGTTTCGTCGGTGTGCCGGCCGGCGACGTCAACGGACTCCCCTTCACCAATGGGAAGGCGCAGATCGCTGCCGATCCGCACGGTGTCGCAATGCAGCATGGAGCGGTACTCGTCGGCACCACTGCAGCAAACTTCACGGCGATCGTTCGGCCGCACGAAAATGTCATCGACGTCCGCGCGCCGCG
>JBPYDW010000068.1:0-2241 GCA_051986335.1 Vulcanimicrobiaceae bacterium
GACCTCGTTGCGAGCACCTACACGACCGCAGGTCTGCTCGACGCACTCGAAGCGTACTTCGCAACGCGCTCCTGATGCAGCTTGCCATCGGCAGCGCCTTCGCCGTACTCGTCGCGTGGCTCGCTTACCGAGCGCGCGCGCTTTCTATAAGCGGCGCAGTGGCGGCCTTCGCGGTCGGCACGATCGTTTTCGGCAGCGGCGGATGGAGAGCCGCGGCCGTGCTCTTCGCATTCTTTCTCCCGTCGGCGCTGCTCACGCGCATCGGAAGGACGCGAAAGAGGCGAATCGTCGGTGCAGACGAGGGAACTCCGCGCAACGGATGGCAGGTACTTGCAAATGGTGGTGTTGCCGCTGTTTGCGCGTTTGCGGCGACCCACGGCGACGCACGCTTTGCCACCGCGTTTGCGGGCGCGTTTGCGGCGGCGTCCGCCGACACGTGGGGCACCGAAGTGGGCACGCTTTCGCCGACGCCGCCCGTCTCGATCGTCACCTTGCGCCCACTACGCACGGGAAGCTCGGGCGGCGTCAGCGCACTCGGCTCGATAGCGACGTTGGCCGGCTCGTTATGCGTCGCTGCGACGGCCTCGCTCACCGGCGTCGCGCCGTTCTGGAGCGTGGCCACGGGCGGCATCGCGGGAGCGGTGCTCGACTCGGTCTTGGGCGCGACCCTTCAAGCGTCGCGATGGTGCGCCGCTTGCGGTTGCGAGTGCGAAACGCGTCGCCACCGCTGCGGCGAGAGAACGGAGTTACGGCGAGGCATCGGCTGGATCGAAAACGACGCCGTCAACCTCGCGGCAACGCTGTTCGGGGCGCTCGTCGCTGCGCTGGCGGCGAGTCTGTAGGAAGTTGCGGCGGGCGCACCATATCGTAGACGCAATGTCGCGCCTCGTTCGCTACTCGACGAAGAATCGAGAGCATCTCAGGCGGCTGGCACGCCGTCGGCCGGCCGGCCGGCACGAAGAACTTCCCGCGTTCCCGGCAAAAACTTACGATATCGTTTATGCCGATCCGCCGTGGTTCTATTACGGAAGTCAGATAAAAGACGCGGCGGCGGCAAAACATTATCCGTTGATGAATCAGAAAGAGCTGGCGAAGCTGCCGGTCCGTTCGATCATGAACAAGCGCGCGGTTCTCTTTCTGTGGTCGACCGGTCCGCGTCTGAACTTCGCGATCGAGCTCATTGCGCGCTGGCGCCTACACTACCGCGGCGTCGCCTACGTGTGGGTCAAGACGAACAGTAAAGGTGAACCGATTCGCGGTCAGGGCGTGCCCCCCACATTCACCAAACCTACATCCGAGTTTCTGCTCGCGGCGACGACGATGCCCACCGGCCGGCCGTTCCCGATTCTCGACCTCGGTCAGGGGCAAGTCGTGCTCGAGCCGCGGGGCGAGCACAGCCAAAAGCCCGCGATATTCAGAAGGCGCATCGAGGAACTCTGCGGCCGGCGCCCGCGTATCGAACTATTCGCCCGCGAATCGGCGCGCGGTTGGGACACGTGGGGCGCCGAGGCCGGCAAACTCGACGCATCGCTCGTTTAGGCGACTTTGCCCGAGTACGTCTTCAAAAGATACGCAATGATCGCATCGTCGTCATCGGCGATCTTGACCTCTCCGTCGATCATCGACGGAATGCCGGTCGTCCCGAAAAGTTCCTTGAGGGGTCCACGCTGCGAATGATCGATCGGCACATTGACGATTTTGTAGTCTAGCAACAGTTCGGTCAGCACCTCACGCACGCGCGCACAATACGGACACCATTCCGCCTGATAGAGAACGATTTTCGTGTCGATCACGGCGGTGAAAACGGGTCACGGGCGGGGTCGGTTGCGCGTTGGCAGCGAAGGAGGCATAAAATGGCTGCTGCAGCCGGCGCTCGCGAGCGTATGGGGCAAGCGACGCTTGCTTCGGTAGCGATTCATGTCCTCGCGGCCCTTGCGATTCCCGCCCTGGCCTGGACCGCTTCAACTGGCCCTCCGGTTGAAACGGTGAGCTTCGCGCGAATTCTTCACGTCCAGGTCAAGCCGCCACGCGCGGCGCATCCGCCTCCGCGGGCGGTGGCGCCGCGACATGAGGCAAAGCCGGCGATCAACTTCGCGAGCCCCGTTCATACGGTGAGCGTCAAGCCGCACCGCCATGCATCACCGGCACCGATCGTAGCAACGCAAGAGGCCGCGGCACCCTCCGTCGGAACGGTGCAGCGCGCCGGCCAGACGACCGGTGACGGCAACGTTGCGCCAAACG
>JBPYDW010000069.1:0-2638 GCA_051986335.1 Vulcanimicrobiaceae bacterium
CAGGAACACCTACTGCTTGATATTCCACGTCTCTAGTAGATGCCGCGGCACTTGCCGTTGCGCGGCTATATCATCGATTTGGCGGCAGAAAATGAGCCGGTTTGCGTAGGCGTCTGCAGTATCGAGAAAGAATTCCGCGTCGCGTCGATTGCCTCGGCGAACGTAGTGATCAGCGGTCTCTAAGCACTGTCGGATGGCGGCACAAACGATGGACTCGTTGATCGGCTGCGTGACGTCGACGACGCCAGCGGGGAAACCCAATTTCGACCTCTTGCTCATGTTCGCCTCCTCCTGCTCAACCGATGAGCGCGATGCTTCCGTTGGCTGTTCGCACAGCGTACTTTGATCAGCGTCATGGGCTGTAACATGCATCACATCGAATGTTCCTGAGGATCACGGCCTGTGATGTGCATCACCTCCATGGCGGTGTTCTGGTATTGAGGAAGAATGGCGCTAAAGTCCGCCACGTTGGCTGCCCGGCTTCAATTTCAACGTCGAGGAATGGTTCGAGGGCGGCCGCTACGAGACGCCGGCGATCTGCCGCTCGCTCGCCCTGGCCCGCGCCGTGCTCGCAGACTGCGGTCGCGGAGAAGCCCGGCGGCCGGTTCATAATCCGCAGCCGGATACGGATCGTGCAGCGTCACCCCGCAGGGCGGCTGGTAGCGATCGGGTTTTTTGCTCTCTGGATCGTCGCCCCCACTGCGCGCCCGCATCGATCGTGGCTGCGAGAGCTAACCCTGGGCCGGGCGGGCGGTTTCTGATCTGCATTCACCCGTCACCCTTCGGCCACCGCGCCAGCACCCGTGACCGCCGCCGTATCGTCAGCCGCGCCGCGGGGCGATGCCGAGCATAATCGGCAAAAGCGGCACGCGCCCGGTCAAGGCTCGTTCCGGCGAACAGCATGCGTTCGATGCGATCGTCTCGCATCCATAGCTCGACTTTGTAGAAGTTGCGGATGTCGGCGATCACTGAGTCGTCGGTTGTCTCATCATCGACGAACACCGTTTCGCCGACTTGGTCGATTGTGATCCTCCGGTCGCCAATCCAGAGCCACAACCGCCGTTGCGGACGGTTGATCTTTCTCGGCTGCACTGTTCCCCCCGAACCAAGTCCCGAAACGTTCGGGAACCCCCGTACTGCGTGCCACCAAGTTAAGGCATCAATTTTGGCAGAAGCTGGATGCCGAGCCGCGCTCTGGCGGCGCGCAGCACATGCTGATCGTCCGGGAAGCGGGCGTGTTTACGTTTTCAGCCAGTGTCCGGCATGGCGTCCTCGGCGCTAGCGAAACCCTTCGGCACGGCCGCGACGCTTCGAGTAGCCGCGGTTGAGGACCTTATGCCACTTGGCATACTTCGGTCGGTAGGCGTCGGCGAGACGCTTGGCGACGATGCCCTCGAGGTCCGCGTCGACCACGGCCCGGTACAGCGCCCGCCCGTCGCCGACCACGCCGTTAGTAAGCGCAATCCAGCGATCGGCCCCCTTGAGATCCGCGCCAGCGCCGCCTCGCGCTCCCTAAGCGGCAGCGACCACAGATCGATGCCGCTGGCCATCAGCAGATCGAAGGCCACGTAGGTCGGACGCCGGCGCCCGAACAGTAGCTCGTTGAAGAGAGGTCGCCCGGCGTCGAGCAGCAAGATCTCGCCATCGAACACGCGGCCCTTCGGCAGGAGATCGTGTACGCCCTCGAAGCGCTGCATCCGGTTGCCGTTGCCGCGAGACCAGCCGGCCGCGAACGGTGTCGGCCGCAGCCCGGAAGCCGTCGAAACTTAAGCTCGAACAGCCAGTCGCCATGGTCGAACGGATCAGCCCGCGGGACGGGATTGATCAGCATCAACATACCGGACCGCGTGTAATCGTCGGAGCACAATCCCGCAACACCAGGATTCAAACCTTCAAAATTAGGCCGATCGTCCGCGGAGGGGCTACCGTCGTATCCCGCCGGGAGGGAAGATCGAATTGGCGGAGACCGCAAGCTTGATCGCGTTGAGGATACCGGCGTGCGCGTAATGCTGGTGGAGCGTGGTGGCTTGCAAGAGGCGCGTGGCTCGATATCCTGCGCCTGCGAGCGCGCTACCTTGACCGGCCTGCGCGTTGGGCTATCGTAGTGGCCGAGGGGTATGGGGACGCTTCGGGAGGGGAGCGTCCCATGAAGCGGTTCGAAGGCCCGCCCCTTAACCTCTGCGCACAATGTGGTGCTGAACTTGTCGCCCCCATCTGGGCTGAACACCTGGACGAGCGGCGCGTCCGACACCTGTGGTCTTGTGAGGCGTGCGGCTACCAATTCGAAACGTCAGTATATTTCCCGTTATCGAATGAAGCGCGCCGTCAAGTGCAGCCGCAAGGGGCTGACAAACGCGTGCACTAATGGTCAGTACAAAGAAGGAGGGCCATATGCGCTACAAACCTAAAAGCACGGCTGCGCTCCAGATAGTACTTGGCGGTTTGCCGGATAAGATGCGGGTCGAAGTAGAGCCTGGTATCGGAGTAACGGCAAAGACGGTCGGCGAACTCCGGCGGGCGTCTACGTGGTCCGGCAATTTGGCGATAGCGACGCCGCGGCAACTCGACGCCCACAGCACGGTAAAGGTGGGCCGGGCGAACGCCGCAACGCGCGTCACGCCAAAACCGTAGCCGCCCG
>JBPYDW010000070.1:0-3048 GCA_051986335.1 Vulcanimicrobiaceae bacterium
TCGACGGTGTGACCGTCGACGGTCAGCTTGATGACCGCGAACGACGCACCCACCAAATCCACGCGACCCAGCGCGCTCAGCCGCGCGCGCAACTCGTCCAGCGCAACGCCCACGACGACGTAGTCGAGGTCCTTTGCCGCGGCAACCGGTTCATTGCGCGCTCGTAGTTCATCGCGCACGCGTCCCCCAACCGCAAAAAGCGAACCGGCAGGTAGCACGGACGCCAATCGCTCGTCGAGGGGATGGGCTTGATACATTTTTGATTCCTACGCTGCGCCCTTGACCGAAACATCTGCGCACCGGCTGTCGTACCGTGGGCGTTGTGCGCGTAGCGTGGACGAGTTGCGCCGTAGCCTTGATTGCCCAGCTCTGCGCCGTTGCTCCGGTGCTCGGCTGGGTCGATCACACCTACACGATCAAAGCGGTAAAGGCGACTGCGCCGCCATCGCTCGATCCATCATTGTCCGATCCGGCCTGGAAAACCGGTGTGGCGATCGACAACTTCTACGACTTCACCGTCCATCAGCCGGCAAAGTTTACCACAACTGCGTATCTTCTCTACGACGACAAGTTCTTGTACCTGGCGGTTCACGCGCAGCAGTCCGGCGTTCCCATCACCGCGGTGCAGACCGTCGATCATGCCGGCGTCGGCAGCGACGATCACATTGCGCTCAACTTAGAGACCTCGGGCAGCGGCGCTCGCGTCTATCAATTCCGGGCGAATCCGAGAGGAATTCACGACGAGCTCGCATCCGAAAACGCGCGCTTTGCGCCCGATTGGACGAGCGTTACGAAGATTTTGCCCAACGGCGACTACAACGTCGTCATGGTGATTCCGCTATCGGTGATTCGCGGCCAACACACGCCGGTACAAGCGTGGCGGTTCTCGGTCGTACGTTTCATCGCCGCGACCGATGACGAGTACACCTCTGCCTACGAACCGTCAATGAACGCGATGGGGAATTCGGTGAACTGGCCGCTGCTCACCGGCTTGGAAATTCCGGCCGGCGCGACGCGGCCCAAGCCGCACGCCGACGCGTACGCTCTGGCCAGCGGCGGCTCGCAACACAACCTGTATCAAAACGGCATCGGCATCTTCGAGCCGATGAATACGCGCGCGGTAGGACTCGACGTCACCTATCCGTTTACCAACACTCTGGCCTTTGTCGGAACGTTGAACCCGGACTTCTCCAACGTCGAGGAGGATCAGATCATCATCGCGCCCCAGGAATTTCAGCACCAGTATAACGAGTACCGGCCCTTCTTCGCCCAGGGCGCGAATTACATCAACTCGCTGCCCGGAATCAACATCAATAGCTACCAGTCGCTGTTCTACACGCCGGGAATCGGCGTGTTCAATCGCGGCGTGAAGATCGAAGGCACGCAAGGGTTGAGCTCAATCGGGGCGCTCAACGTCGTCGGAACCGGCTTCGACGACAGTGCGTTCGGTTATGCGTTCAACGAGCCGGATGGCTCGTTTACCGGTTCCTTCGAGAGCGTGCTGGCCAACCATACGGGGGTCCGCGACGACTCCTGGGGCTACGCGCTGGCGAGCACCAATCCTCACAGCGGTGTGCTCGTCGGCGCCGTCGAGCAAAGCGATCGCGGCACCAACGTCACCGCTCCCGGGCAGGCGAACAACTTCAGCACGATCGCCGGCATTCAGAACGTTCGCGGCAAGGCGTTTGCGGTCTACTACGATGTCGGTCCGCAGTTCAATCCGCTCGACGGTTTCACCCAAGTAAACGACATCAAGGGTCCGCAGACCTACCTGCAATACAACGGCTTCGGCCCCAAGGACGGCTTCGTACAATCGTACGAGCTGCAGTTCATCGGCGACCGCTTCTTCGATCGCAACGATACGGTCCACCAGGCCGACCTGATCGAAGTTGCGACCGTCAACCTCAAGGACCTACTGAGCTTCTCTTACTCCGACAGTTCCAGCGAGTTGAAGTCGTATCTCGATCCGTACCCGGTCTATGACTTTGGTGCGGTGACCTGGTACGACCAGCAGTCGCTCACGCTCGGGTATAAGAGCAATACTCCGACGCCGTTCGCTTTCACCTATTCGTGGGGACCATTCGGCGCGTTTAACCCGCAACTGCTCGATCCGCTCAATCCCAATCCGCCGCCGCTCTATCCGCAGCAACTCTACACCCAGCAGATGGATGCCAGTCTCACAGATGTGTGGGGCCCGTATAACGCGACGTTTGAATATGGCGACACGATAGAAAAACCGTGCGCGGGTGTGGCGGCAGGGTTGACGTCGGCACCGGCGATCGACTCGCAATGGCTACGGCGCCTTACGATCACGCGATCCTTCGGCAAGAACACGACGCTGGCACTGGAGCTGCGCAACATCAACGGTACCGGCGGATTCGCAACGCCCGGCAGTAATATCGCGGTCGGCTTTCACGAACGGTTCGTCAATCTCAACGAGCTGTACGTCGAATACGGCTCGCCCGCAAACTATCAAACGGTCCATCGTTTGATCGTAAAGTACATCTTTCACGCCGGCGGCCAAACCGGCACGTAGACCTACGCCAGCCCGTATCGCTCTTTCATCGCGCGATAACGCCCGTAGGAATACGGATCGATCTCTTCCCACGGCGTGCGATCCAATATCGGAACGAGGTAATCGCGTAGCTCGCGGCCGCGCCACATCATTTGATAGAAGTGACGGCCGCCGTGCAGGTAGGGACCGTACAACGTCGTTCCCGGAACGTTCGCGCGTAGCCAGGCAAAGAGCGGCTCGTGCCGGACGTGCATCTTGAGCACGATCTGCGGCTGGCGGCCATCACCGCCGAAATGGGCGTTGCCAACCAAGAGCCCGAGCAGGAAGGCTTCGCTAAAGGGGCTGATACCGAGCATCTTCGGGGAATTCTTGTTTCACCGGGTAAGTTCCCCGTGAAACATTTGCCGCCTTACAGGCAGAGCGGGCGCTTCGTCGGGACCCCGGCGGGACGGGGAAAGCGCCCCGCGGTTGGGCCCGTCTTGCGAACCAGCAGAATCCGCCGATCGCCCTCGAGCGGCTCCTCCGACTCCAGC
>JBPYDW010000071.1:0-4420 GCA_051986335.1 Vulcanimicrobiaceae bacterium
GCGCAGCGTCGTGCCGGATTGCGTTCCGGCCGGAATCGTTAGCGCCACGTCACCCTCCAGCGAAGGCACGGTGATGATGGCGCCGAGTGCGGCTTGCGAAAAAGCGATGGGTATGTTCATGAACGTATCCATCCCGTCACGCCTAAAGAGCGGATGGGGTGCAATGCGTAAGTACACGTAGAGATCACCCGACGGTCCGCCGTGCTCGCCGGCTTCGCCGTTTCCACTGATGCGAATCCGCGAACCATCTTCAACGCCGGCCGGAACCTTCACCGAGAGCCAACGCTGCACTTCGTGCCGGCCGCGACCGGCGCACGCGGGACATGGCTGCGAAATCTTCTGCCCTTCGCCGCCGCACGCCGAACATGCCGACTGCGTGACAAACTGTCCCAGCGGCGTCTGGCGGACGTGCCGAGTAACGCCGGAACCGCCGCAGCGGTCGCACGGCACGATCAGGCTTGCCGGGGCGGCGCCGGTACCGTTGCACGCCTCGCAACGCGCCAAGTGCGAGAACAAAATCTCTTTGGTGGCACCCGAAAACGCGTCCTCGAGCGTGACGGTCAGATCGTAACGCAGGTCCGAACCGCGCGCCGGTCCGGCTCGACGCGACTGGGCGGCGAAGCCGCCGGCGTTTCGCATGTCGCCGAAAAACATATCGAAGATGTCGCCGAAGCCTCCGCCGAATCCGGCACCGTCAAAGCTTCCGCCGACACCCCCGAAGCGATCGTACTGCGCGCGCTTTCCCGGATCCGACAGCACTTCGTACGCCTCGTTGATCTCCTTGAAGCGATGCTCCGCGTCGGCCTTGTTATGCGAGACGTCGGGATGGTGCTTGCGCGCGAGCGTGCGATAGGCACGCTTGATCTCGTCCCCGGTTGCGTCGCGCGGGACGCCCAGAATCTCGTAGTAATCTATGGTGGGCATGCAGTAATGAAACTTCCGGCTATCTTATTCCAACGTCGCGAGGCGCTCGGAAAGCGTTTCGGCAGTGCCCGCCGCTAACGCCATCAAACGGGCGTAGGGCATGCGCCGCGGGCCGAGGATCGACAGCATACCTCCGGCATTGGGACCAAAGCGGTACGGTACCGTCACTACCGATAGATCGCTCAACTCCTCCGATCCCAGCTCGCGTCCGATCTTGACGCTGGGCCCTTCGAGGTTCATGGCATCGGCAACTAACTCGTAGAGCGTCTTCTGCTCTTCGATGATGCGCAAGATCGAGCGGAGTTTGCGCAAATCGTGAAATTCCGGCTGATCCAACAAATTCTGCGCGCCCGATGCCGCCACCGTGTGCTCGTCGGCATTGCGTGCGGTGCGCAGCGACGCCATCACGGCGTTGCGCACGTCGTCGCTCAAGTGGATGCTGCGCACGAGCGCGGTCACGTCACTTTCGGAGATCTCGCGCAAGCGCCGGCCGGCAAAGCGCGCGTTCAGCGCGTTCGAAAGCCGGGTCAGGTCATCGGGCGTGACGTCCTTGCCCAGCTCGAACATGCTCTGCGTCGCCAGGCCGAGCGAGGTGACGATCACCGCGACGCCGGTGCGCGCGGTGAGCCAAATCAATTGCGCGTGCTTGAACGTTTGCGCGTCCAATTCCGGACGGGTGAGAAACGCCAAGTTATTGGAGAGGCGCCCGAGCAGACGCGTGGTCTGCGAGATCAGCTCATCCAACTCCCGGCTGGCATCGCGCAACTCGTCGCGAATGCGCCGCCGTTCCGGAGCCGCCAGTTCTTCGGGCTGCATCAGCTCGTCGACGTACGTGCGGTAGCCGGCGTCGGAGGGAACCCTGCCGGCAGAGGTATGGGGCTGGACCAGGTAGCCGCCGGCCTCCAGCTCGGCCATCTCGTTGCGCACGGTCGCTGGGCTAACCCCGAGGTTGTACTTTTGGGTAAGCGACGCCGATCCGACGGGTTCACCGGTGGCGATGTACTCGTAGACAACCGTCGCCAGGATATATGCCTTGCGTGGATCCAGGGGTGGGCGCCCTTCGCCGCTGCTCATGTTAGCCCCAATGGTAGCACTCCACGCAAGGGAGTGCCAATGCTACTGTCCGGCAAGCGCCTGCTCGATCGCTCGGCCGAGGACGTCAAAGTTGCCGACCCCAACCTCGGCATAAACAACGTCGCCGGTTCTGCCGATAACAACTGTGTCTGGGAGCGGTCCAATGCCGTACGCTTTGAAGGCCACCGATTGCGAGTCTTCAGCGATCGGCAAATCGATGTTCCATAGACGCAGGTAACTGGCAGCAACGTCGGGCGGCTCGTTGGAGATCGTAATCACGGTCAATCGCTTGCCGTAGCGTTGCTTCAGCTTGGCGAACTTCGGCAACTCATCGAGGCAATAGTGGCACCAGGTCGCCCAAAAATGCAGCACTACCACCTTACCGGTCAAAGCACTCACTCGCTCGGTGTGTCCGGCGACTTGCAAAGGAACGTCCGGTGCCGGCGCCCCGTACTTCACCCCGGCGAGGCCGGTCGTCGTGGCCGTAGCGGTGGCAGCCGCCAGCAACATCGCTCGCACGAGCATCATGCGCCACACTTTCGGCAGGCGTACGATGCCATTCCCGTAAATTCGCGCCTATGACGCAAACTATCGAGGCGCTCTCTGACGAGAGCCGCAAGTTTCCACCGTCCGCCCAGTTCGCCGCTCAGGCAAACGCACAGCCCGACATCTACGAATACGCCGAGCGTGACTACGAGTCGTACTGGGCTTCATGGGCACGCAAGCTCGAATGGATAGTACCGTTCAAGAGCGTTCTGGAATGGAAAGAGCCCTTTGCCAAATGGTTCTATGACGGCGAGCTCAACGCGTCGGTAAACTGCCTCGACCGCCACGTACGCGCCGGCAAGGGCGATAAGGTCGCATTCTTCTACGAAGGCGAACCCGGTGACCGCCGCGAGATTACGTACGCCGAACTTCTCGAGAATGTATGCAAGTTTGCCAACGGCCTGCGCTCGTTGGGAATCAAGAAGGGCGATCGGGTCGCCATCTATATGTCGATGATTCCCGAGCTCCCGGTTGCGATGCTGGCCTGCGCACGCATCGGCGCGGCCCATTCGGTGATCTTCGGCGGTTTCTCGCCGGACTCCATCGTCGATCGGGTCAACGACGCGCAGTGCGTGGCGCTCATAACCGCCGATCAGGGATGGCGCCGGGGCAATAAGATACCGCTGAAGGAAAACTGCGATACCGCGATGCGCGAGACGCCGTCGATCAAGCATTGCATCGTTGCCAAGCGTGTCGGTGACCCCGTCGAAATGCAGGAAGGTCGCGACGTCTGGCTCGAGGACCTGATCAAGAACCAGCCGCCCAAGTGCGAGCCGGCCGCGATGAACGCCGAAGATTTGCTCTTCCTTCTCTACACCAGCGGAACGACGGCCAAACCAAAGGGCATCAAGCACACCACTGCCGGCTATCTCACCCACGTTACCAACACACACTATCTCGTTTTCGACTTGAAAGCCGATTTCGACGTCTATTGGTGCGCTGCCGATATCGGCTGGGTTACCGGGCACTCGTACATCGTGTACGGACCGCTCGCCAACGGCGCGACCAGCGTGATCTACGAAGGCACGCCGGATTATCCCGATAAGGATCGCTTGTGGCAAATCGTCGAGCGCTACGGCGTCACGACTCTTTACACCGCGCCCACGGCAATCCGCACCTTCATGAAGTGGGGAGCCCAGTATCCGCGCAAGCACAATCTTTCGTCCCTGCGGTTGCTGGGAACCGTCGGCGAACCGATCAACCCCGAGGCCTGGATATGGTACCGCGATAACATCGGCGGCGGAAAGACGCCGGTCGTGGACACGTGGTGGCAGACGGAAACCGGCGGCATCATGATCTCTCCGCTGCCGGGAGTCACCACGCTGCTTCCCGGAAGCGCGACCAATCCGCTCCCCGGCATCCAAGCCGATATCGTGAACGATGCCGGCGAGCCGGTGCCGCTGGGTGGCGGTGGATACGTCGTGCTCACCCGTCCGTGGCCGGGAATGTTGCGCGGGATCTGGGGTGATGACCAGCGCTACGTCGACACCTATTGGTCGAAATTCAAAGGAAAGTACCTCGCCGGCGACGGCGCGCGTCGCGATAAAGACGGAAACTTCTGGTTCATGGGCCGAATCGACGACGTCATGAACGTCAGCGGCCACCGCATCTCAACCACTGAGGTCGAGAGCGCACTGGTCGGCAATCCGCGCGTCGCCGAAGCCGCCGTGTGCGGAAAGCTCGACGAGGTGACCGGACAGGCCATCTATGCCTTCGTGACGCTGCGCGGCACCGAGACCGGCACGCCCGAGGTCGCCGACGAGCTTCGCGAGTTCGTGGGCGAAAAGCTCGGTAAATTTACGCGCCCGAAGTACATCACGTTTACGCCGGAGCTGCCCAAGACGCGCAGCGGTAAGATCATGCGCCGGCTGCTGCG
>JBPYDW010000072.1:0-3112 GCA_051986335.1 Vulcanimicrobiaceae bacterium
GGCCCTCTGCGTCGCTGCACTTTTTGCGGGTGGGAACTTGAGCCCGGGCGTCCGCGAAGATCGTGGCAATCGCTGGGTCATCGCCGCAGTAGCTATTATTGGAATCGCCGGTGCATTTTTGCCGCCGCTGACCGATCGTCTCGGATTCTGGACGATCGACGGTGACGCAGTCCGTTGGTTCGGCGTTGCGATGACGGCGGTCGGCGGTGCATTACGGCTTGCTCCCGTCTTCATTTTGCGCGATCGATTCAGCGGACTCGTTGCGATCCAACCCGGCCACACGTTGGTTACAGATGGATTATACGGCGTGATCCGGCATCCAAGCTATCTCGGATTGCTGCTTACCACGCTAGGTTGGGGGCTCGCCTTTCGTTCGGGTGTCGGCGTGCTGCTGGCGGCGCTATTGATCCCACCGCTCGTTGCGCGCATCAACGCCGAGGAGACGCTGTTACACGAGCACTTCGGCGCGCAGTACGATGTGTATCGCACAAGAACGTCGCGGCTTCTTCCCGGCCTCTATTAGCGCGGACAGAGCATTTATGACCCGAACGATCGCCGGTATTTTTGCGATTACCCTGCTTTGCACGACCCCTGCGGTGCGCGGCCAAGAGACCGGCGCCGGCGCGCCGCAAACGACGCGATCGGCAGCGCTCTCGCCGGCGCAGCAGATTTTCGACGAGGCCTTTCGGCGCTGGCAAACGTATCCGGTTCCACCGTACGCCGTTTGGACCGCGACCTGGCACATAAGTGCAACGCCGATGGGCTTCTACACCGGCACTTCGTCGTCGGTGGAAGTCCATCGCTACGCCGTCAGGCTCGCCGACGGAATGGAGAACGTCAGCGATCCGATTCCCAGCGGAAAGCTTCCCCCCGCGATGATCCTGCCCGAGTTTTTAGGCCCATTCGCTTGGATGACCCGCTCGTCCGTGCGGGTAGCGCCTGCCGGAGTAAGCGCCGCGATGCTTCCTGACGTGGCTGGGCTGAAAACGATTGCGACGGTTGTTGCGTTTGCTACTCCCTCCTACACGATCGCGAACGGCGCGCAAACGCCGCCGATCGAAGTCATCGACGGACACGAGGCCTATCATTTGAGGTTGGAACCGCGCGGCGATTCTCAAAAACACAATCTGCGCGACCTCTGGATTGACGTGCAGACCCGCGATCTCTGGAAAGCTCACTTCGTCGGAACGTACGCGCCGACGCCCAGAGCTCCGGCAAGCTCGAGCGACGTTACGGTATACTTCCGCAGCGTGCTCGGCTGCTGGGTCGTTAGCCGCGCCGTTTGGACGTATCAGAATCCTCCCACGTTGTTCGAGTTCGACGTGCAGAGCAACGAAATCGGACTCCCGCAGTCGCTGCCCGGCTGGCTCTTCGATGCAGACGAATACCGAAAGCACCAGCTGGCGGGCGAACCCGATTATCTCGGCATTCTTCTCGACCGAATGCGCAGGGACGGTGGGTGACGGCGGAGGGACCGGCGAAGCGGCAAGGCATGTTCCGCGTATCATCAGCGGCATTGATCGCCGTCGCTTTGGTTTCATGTGGCGGCGGCTCGCAGGGAGCACAAGCGGGTATCGGGTTACCGCAGTTGTTGCCGGACCCGCGGCATCACAAGAGCTCGAAGTATATCAAGCACGTCATCGTGATGATACAAGAGAATCGCAGCTTCGATAATCTCTTCGCGAGGTTCCCCGGAGCTGACGGCGCGAAGAGCGGCAAGATGAGAGTCAGCGGAAAAGTTCATAAGATCAAGCTCGCAGAGGCGAACCTCGACGAGCTTTGCGATTTCGGTCATTCGTACGCCGGATACGCGGAGGATTACGACCTCGGAAAGATGGACGGTTTCAATCATCCGAGTGGGGGCAAAGAGTGTCCGGGGCCCGCGGGAACGAAGCCGTATCAATACGTCAACCCGAAGCAGATCGCGCCGTACTGGGACATTGCCAAAGAATACGTGCTCGCCGACCACATGTTCCAAACGCAAGGCAGCGGCAGCTTCACCGCGCATCAGGACCTTATTCGCGGCGGCACGACCATCAATAAGGATCAAACCGCGAGCCTCGTCGATTATCCGGTGACCCGCCCGTGGGGGTGCGACGGGATGATGCCCGACTGGACGTTTCTGCTCGTTCGATCCAAAGCCGGCTATAAGCTAATGCGCGGACCTTTCCCGTGCACGAATCAGTTCCCAGCGTCAGGCGCCTACTATCCGACGTTGCGCAATCTTCTCGATGCCAAATCGGTATCGTGGAAATACTACACGCCAGGAGTGAAACACGCCGTAGGCGCTTACTGGAACGCATTCGATATGATCGCGCCGGTTCGCTACGGCTCCGAGTGGGGCACGAACGTCACGACCTCGTTCCCTTTTCAAAATCTCATCTTTGCGGACATTGCCAAGGGCAAGCTTCCGGCGGTTTCGTGGCTCATTCCCGACGAGACCGGCTCCGATCACCCCGGCAACGCTAGGGACCTAGGCCCGTCATGGGTTGCGAGCGTCGTTAATGCGGTCGGCACGAGCAAGTATTGGGACTCCACCGCGATCGTCGTGGTTTGGGACGATTGGGGTGGCTTTTACGATCACGTGCCGCCGCCGTTTTTCGACAACTGGGGCGGGCTCGGATTTCGCGTGCCGATGCTGCTGATCTCGCCCTACGCTCGGGTGGGGCAGGGGAGCCAAGGTGGCTACATCTCGAGTACGCCGTATGAGTTCGGCAGCATCATAAAATTCATCGAGGACAATTGGAACCTCGGTCGTTTGGGAACGACCGATGGCCGCGCGCAGAGCATCGTCGACTGTTTCGACTTCACTGCGCCACCGCGCAAGTTCAGTTTGATTCCGTCGAAGTATACGCGGGCCTTCTTTCTCCGCCAACCGCCCTCATACAAGCCGGTCGACACCGAATAAAAACGCCTTAACGCTACTGCAATCCGGCCGGATCGACGCCAACGCGACCGACGGTCGCACAAGACGTTGTGTTGCCGCCGAAAATGACGGCAAGACCGCAAGCTGAAGTAAACATGCGGCGGTTGTCA
This sequence comes from Vulcanimicrobiaceae bacterium, assembly GCA_051986335.1. Lineage (GTDB taxonomy): Bacteria > Vulcanimicrobiota > Vulcanimicrobiia > Vulcanimicrobiales > Vulcanimicrobiaceae > JBPYDW01. Next base: position 3,037 of record JBPYDW010000072.1, read on the forward strand.
TGCGGCACGCCTTCGACAAAGGCATATCTTTGTGCGGTGCCCGCAGGATGGCGGCGACCGAGATATTCGATGTAGT
>JBPYDW010000073.1:0-4445 GCA_051986335.1 Vulcanimicrobiaceae bacterium
GACGCGGCGGCGACGCGATCGTACTCCTCGCGGAAGTTGAGCGTACCGCCGCTCAGCCATTGGCCGCCGTCGACCGAGAGCGTCGCACCGCTCACCCAACTGGCCTCGTCCGAACACAGCCACAGCGCCGCCCGATCGACGTCCGCGGGCTCGCCGAGCCTGCCCAACGGAATCTTGGCGCGCACCGAATCCTCGATATCGGCGACGCTCCACAAGTTTGCATCGGTGCCTTCGGTGTGAATGGGACCGGGCGCGATCGCGTTGGCGCGAATCCCGAAACGTCCCCACTCCGCCGCCAGCGTTCGCGTCATCGCCAGCACGCCGGCTTTGGCGCTCGCCGAGTGCACCGCGCCGGGCTCGCCGCTCCAGGCGTAGGCGGCGATGATGTTGAGGATCGCGCCTTTGCTCGCCCGCAGACTTTCAAAGGCGGCGCGCGTGCAGTTGAACGTTCCCAGCAGCACGATATCGACGACCGCTTTGAAACCGTTGGGGGAGAGCGTTTCGGACGGCGCGATGAAGTTGCCGGCGGCATTGTTCACCAAAGCGTCGAGACGCCCGGTGCGCGAGACGAACTCGCGGACGACCTCGGCTACGCGTGCCGCGTCGCGCACGTCGCAGCGCAAAGCGTACGCCGCTCCGCCGGCAGCGGCGATGGCGGCAACGGTTTCGTCGAGCTTCTCCTGCCGGCGCCCGATGACTGCAACGGTTGCGCCTTCGCCTGCGAACGCTTGCGCCATCGAACGGCCGAGGCCGGTTCCACCACCGGTGACCAGCACCGCTTTATTCGCGTAGCGCCCGCTCATGCAAATACGTCTCCGGGCTTGGCCAACTCGCGGCGCAGGTACAACGGCAGCGAGAACAACCGCCGATGGGTGACCGCGTCGTAAAAATAGTTCTCTCCGCGCAGACCGCTGCAGTAGCTCGCGATCGTAGCATCGTCGAGCGTGGCAAGGTCGAGGCGATCGCTGCAGGCGATGAACGCCCAGTCGTTGTCAAACGCCGGAACGTGGGTGTAATACGAGGTTACGAACTTGTAGTGGGCGCGCAGCGTACGCGCCATCTTGGCGTGGAGGCTCATATTGTGAAAACCGGCGGTACTGGCTTGCAGCACGTAGATCCCGCCGGCGTGCAGCCGGGCCTTGATGTCGCGGAAGACCGATCCGCAGAAGAGCGGGTTTGAGGGCGAGTCTTCCAGCGGCTCGGTGAGGTCGGAGACGATCGCGCCGTAGCGACCTGTATCTTCCTTTAAGAAGCGCAGCGCGTCGCCGACGATCACCCGTGCCCGCGGATCGTCGAATGCCCCCGCCGACCACTCAGGCAAGTACTTCTTCGCCAGTTCGACGACGTCGCCGTCGATATCCACCATCGTGCAGCGGCGCACGTCGTCGCGGCGCAGCACCTCGCGTAGCGTCGCACCCTCGCCGCCCCCCAAGATGAGCACGTCCGAACGTTCGGCGGTGCCGGCCAGGGCCGGATGAACGAGGGCCTCGTGATAGATCTTCTCGTCGCGCTGCGAGCTCTGTGTGTCGCCGTCGAGGATCAACATCTTACCGAAGGCCGGCGTGCGAATCACGCCGACGCTCTGGAAAGGCGTCCGCCCTGCGTAATAGACTTCGTCGACGGCGTGGTGATGGGACTCCGTCGGGGAGAACTCCTCGACGTACCATTGCCACTGTTCGGTCTTGGGCATGACCGCGCGCTGTTCGCCGGGCCACCAGCGCCACCCCTTGGCCGGTTGGCAAACAAAAAGCGCACCGAAACGGCGCGCTTGGGATACCATGGGCTGCTGGAGACTAGGCGCTCAAGACGCGCTCGTCGTGATCGCGAGTAACGACGTGCGTGTACTCACCGTTGCCTTTCTGGATACCGCGCTTAAACTCGGTCGTGAGCATGGAACTTGCGCCCAACGCTTGTGCCGCATGCTCGCAAGCGAGCCACGGATCCGTGTGATCGCCGCACGTGTAGAAATCCATCGCCGCGTAGCCGAGCTCCGGCCACGTATGGATCGAAAGATGCGATTCGGCCAAGATCACCGTCCCAGACACGCCCTGCGGCTGGAAACGATGAAACGCGCTCTCCATAATAGTAGCGCGTGACGCCTTCGCGGCTGCCACCATCATCCCGTGGATTGCATCCACATTGGTGAGGAGCTCTTTGTCACATCCCGATAGCTCACACACAATGTGCTTACCGAATGCGTTCACTTTTTGTGTTCTCCTGAACCCTTGGGGGAAATCCCACCTCCGGACTTCGTCGGCTGGCGCCTGCCGTGCAGTCACGTCCCCGACCTGTCGACGAACTCTTGCCGGCGCTTTACGGTGCACAGGCGATTCGCCGCGATGGCGCGTACGGGCGCGCCTTCCCTTGCCGTGGGTCGAAAAAGACCCGGCGCCAATCATACCCCGTGCACCCCCCCATGTAAAGTGGTTTTAATGTCGCAGTGAACTTCGCTCACTGCGTGGCGCTCCGTTCGACTTTTCCCACGCTGCGGCAAAAACCGAACTGCGCGCCCCCACACCGACTTCGCGGTGTGGGCCCCCGATCTTTAAGATTGCCGTGTCGGCAAGGAAGGCAGGCGCGAGCCAACCCGCTCCAAGCAAGCAGGCGAAGCTAGTTTTTAAAGTTGAGACTTCACAATCTTGACTAAGGGTACAGCGGACGGTACGCTTGGATAGCCATGGCAACCGAGATTCGCCCGTCGGCCGCGGGTCTGATCGAAGACTATCGCCACGGGTTCCACGACCCGGAGAGCAATTACGTCTTCAAGTCGGAGAAGGGCCTGACCCGAGAGATCGTCGCCCGCATCTCCGAGATGAAGGGCGAGCCGGAATGGATGCGCGATTTTCGGCTGCGCGCCTACGAGATCTTCATCTCTAAGCCGATGCCGACGTGGGGAGACACCAAGCTGCTCTCCGAGATCGACTTCGCGAACATCCACTACTTCGTCAAGTCCACCGACCGGACCGAGCAGTCGTGGGACGATGTGCCCGACGACATCAAGCGCACGTTCGACCGGCTGGGCATCCCCGAAGCCGAGCGCAAGTTTCTTGCCGGCGTCTCCGCGCAGTACGAATCCGAGGTCGTCTACCACAACATCAGCAAGGAGCTCGAAGCGCAAGGCGTGCTCTTCTGCGACATGGACACCGCGGTCAAACAGTATCCGGAGATCGTGCGCAAGTACATCGCGACCGTAATCCCGCAGGGCGACAACAAGTTTGCCGCGCTCAACTCGGCCGTATGGTCGGGCGGTTCGTTCATCTACGTTCCGCCGGGCGTTGAAGTGAAGATGCCGCTGCAGGCGTACTTTCGGATCAACGCCGAGAACATGGGGCAGTTCGAACGCACCTTGATCATCGCCGACGAAGGCGCAAAGGTGCACTACATCGAGGGTTGTACGGCGCCGAAGTTCTCCACTTCGTCGCTGCACAGTGCCGTCGTCGAGCTGATCGCGATGGAGGGCGCCTCGATTCGCTACACGACGATCCAAAACTGGTATCGTAACATCTTCAACCTGGTGACCAAGCGCGCGATCGCGCGGCGCAATGCGACGGTTGAGTGGGTCGACGGCAATATCGGCTCGCGCCTGACGATGAAGTATCCGTCCATTTACTTGATGGGCGAGGGCGCGCGTGGCGAGATCCTCTCGATGGCGTTCGCCGGCGAGGGACAGCATCAAGATGCGGGCGCAAAGGTGATTCACGCTGCGCCCAACACCACCTCGACGGTAACCAACAAGAGCGTTAGCGCCCACGGCGGAAAGACGACGTATCGCGGCCTGGTAGAGATCTTTCCGGGTGCGACCGGAGCCAAGACGCGCGTGCGTTGCGACGCCCTGATCATGGACGAACAGTCGTCGAGCGATACCAAGCCGACGATGAAGATTCACGAGCAGCACGCTACCGTGGAGCACGAAGCGAGCGTCAGCAAGATCGGCGAAGATCAACTCTTTTACGCGACCAGCCGCGGCCTCTCCGAGGCCGACGCAGTCGCGATGATCGTCAACGGCTTCTTCGACTTCTTTGTCAAAGAGCTGCCGATGGAATACGCGGTTGAACTGAACCGCCTGGTGAAGATGGAGATGGAGGGCGCGGTCGGCTAAAGCCGAAAGCGGCCGGGAATGTCCGAGCGCCCGGTAGCACGCGCCTCCGAAATTGCTCCGGGAACGACGGCGGCAGTAAATGTCGACGGCGTTGACATCATGCTTTGCAACGTCGACGGCACGTTCTATGCCATCGAAGACGTCTGCACGCACGACGGTGGCCAACTCGATCAAGGTACGCTCGAAGGCCACTGCATCATCTGTCCACGCCACGGCGCGACCTTCGACGTCATCACCGGCGACGCGCTGACGCTGCCCGCGGTCGTGCCGGTGCAAACGTATAAACTGCGCGTCGACGGCGACGACATACTGCTTGAAATCTAACCGCCGCCGGATCGCCGCGACC